>NZ_JAOWHD010000062.1:151050-174871 GCF_030332785.1 Citrobacter sp. Cpo069 | reverse complement strand
AAGTGTAGCGATACATTGAGCTAACCGATACTAATGAACCGTGAGGCTTAACCTTACAACGCCGAAGATGTTTTGGCGAAAGACAGACACAAGATTCAGTTTGATTACAGATTAGATTGACATGCAAAAGCGTGTTGATAAACAGAATTTGCCTGGCGGCTGTAGCGCGGTGGTCCCACCTGACCCCATGCCGAACTCAGAAGTGAAACGCCGTAGCGCCGATGGTAGTGTGGGGTCTCCCCATGCGAGAGTAGGGAACTGCCAGGCATCAAATAAAAGCGAAAGGCTCAGTCGAAAGACTGGGCCTTTTGTTTTATCTGTTGTCTGTCGGTGAGCGCTCTCCTGCCCAGGACAAATCCGCCGGGAGCGGATTTGAACGTTGCGCAGCAACGGCCCGGAGGGTGGCGGGCAGGGCGCCCGCCATAAACTGCCAGGCATTAATTAAAGTGAAGAAGCCCATCCTGACGGATGGGCTTTTTTGCGTCTGTGCGGCGTGCCGCCTTATCCGGCTTGCAGGGGCCGGGCTGAACGTATTTTGTAGGCCTGATAAGCGCAGCGCATCAGGCACATCACAACACCGCACCATCGGGTGCAAAGCTATATCCTGAGCCTCCATAACACAAGCCATCCTGCGGTATATGCGGTAAACCCCCAATCTGAATTTTCTGTATTACCTCCCGAAAATATCAGGATCGCCTGCGACAGTTACGTGTACCTTTATCTATAAGTAAGGGTCTATCCGGAGAATAAAGTGTTCGGAAAAATGGTATTAAACTACATGCCGGGGCTAAAAAATTTATTAGCGTACGATAAAAGCTGGCTAAAACATGATGTTAAAGCCGGGTTATCCGTTGCTGCCGTAGCACTACCGATTGCGATTGCTTACGCTGAGTTGGCGGGAGTCGGGGCTATCGTCGGGTTATATTCCTGCGTTTTGCCAATGCTAGCTTATGCGCTGTTTGGTTCTTCCCGCCAATTGATTGTTGGTCCTGATGCCACGACCTGCGCGGTGATTGCGGCCGTTGTGGTTCCTCTTTCTGCCGGAAACCCAGAACTTCACTGGCAGTTGACAATTGTCATGACTGTGATGATGGGGGGATGGTGCCTGCTTGCCAGTAAATTTCGCCTGGGTGCGCTTGCTGACTTGCTTTCGCATCCCATTCTAACGGGTCTGCTTAACGGGGTTGCCGTGACGATTATTGTCGGGCAACTCGGTAAGGTGTTGGGGATTACGCTTGATGAAGAGCAAGTGATTGAGAAGATCATTGCCCTGCCTGGCCGACTCTCAGAAATTCATTTATTAACCTTAGGTATCTCCATCCTAACGTTAGCGATTTTAATAGCTATCAAAACGTTTCGTAGCCAATGGCCAGCACCGTTGATTGCTATTGTGATAACAACGGCGCTGGTATGGATTACATCTGCGCAGCAGTATGGGATTGCCACTATTGGGGGATCGGGCTTTCAGTCTGGTTTGCCCGTCGTTCACTGGGGATCGTTTCAGCCTGGTCTGGCGCGTGATTTATTGATCCCTGCGCTGAACCTGGCGTTAGTCAGTTTTGTTAGCCTGATGCTAACCGCTCGCAGTTTTGCCGCAAAAAACGGATACGAAATAAATGCTGATGCTGAGTTCAGGGCTTTGGGTGTCGCGAATCTAATGTCTGGCTTATCTCAGGGGTTTGCGATTAGCGGAGCCGATTCCCGGACTGCGGTAAATGATTCCTCTGGAGGGAAAAGCCAGCTTGTTTCCGTTGTTGCTGCCTTAATCATTGGAATCGTCGTGGTATTTTTCACCCAGCCATTACAATTTATTCCGGTATCTGCATTAGGCATTGTTCTAATTTATGCATCGTGGTCATTAATTGATTTACGCGGACTCTGGAACCTGAGGCGAAGAAATAAACCCGCATTTCGCCTGGCGTTCTTCACCTTTGGCTGTGTTCTGATTATTGGTGTTATTCAGGGGATTGGCCTTGCGGTATTGCTGGGTCTGTTGCAGTTCCTGCGCACAGTTTTTCGTCCTACTGAACACTTATTGGGAATTGACGAACATGGAATGATTCACTCATTAGGTAATTCAACTGATGTGAAAATGATCCCTGGCGTGTTGATGTACCGATTTAACTCACCGCTGACCTATTTTAATGTGGCCTATTTTAAGCGCCGCGTTTTAAATTTAGTCGATGGTGCAGTACTACAACCTAAATGGGTGGTCATTGACGCCGTTTCTTGCTTTACCTATTCAGATATCAGCGTTCTGGCAACCATTAATGAGTTAAAACGGGACCTGAAGGGGCGGCAGATTAAGTTAATTCTTGCGGGCCGAAAAACGGAGTTAACACGCTGGTTTAAGGAGAGTCGACCGACAATGAAAGATGACGACATGATTCTGGCACCAGACCTTTATTTGGCGCTCCGGTTCATTCAAAGCAAAGAAAGCATGAGTGAGGGTGAATCTGGCGTTGTTGAATAATGCAGATTTAGGTAAGTGATCAGGCTGGATGGAAGGTCTGGGGGCGGATTTTTCGTCCAGCAGGACCTGACATTGATCGGAATCCACAAAGCAAGGAAATCAGCCCGTAAACTGATTTTGCCGAATCAACATAACGCCGGGCCCGAGGTGCCTGTGGCGATGAACATGCCCAGGCACCCATTTGCTAAAGGGCGATCAGCATCCGCGCGGGGACGGTGAGATCCCCGGCAGAGCATTGATACCGACATGCTACCTGAAATATAAGCAGTGTGACTGTTGTTAACCTTACGCTATGAATGCGACAGATCGCTTAAATGCTTTCCTTCCCATTGCTGGCTTCGAGCTCGCGGATCAAGCGCTTGTTGATCTTGCCGACGCTGGTTTTGGGAATTTCCGGGACTATCCTTATCTGCCGTGGGATCGCCCATTTAGTGATGTGGCCGCGGTCGACGAATCCTTGCAGATGTGCCGCTATGGCCTGCGGCTCCAGGTCTTCTCCTTCCTTGCAAACCACCAGAGCCAGGGGGCGTTCGCCCCACTGTTCATCAGGTATCCCGACGACGGCTACCGACCTGACCGCCGCGTGTGAGCTGATGAGGCTCTCCAGCTCCAGCGTGCTTATCCACTCACCGCCCGTCTTGATTACGTCTTTGATGCGATCCTTGATTTCCACTATCCCATGGGGATCGATAGAGGCAATGTCGCCGGTATGCAGCCAACTGCCATTCCATAGCTCAGCTCCTTTCTCGGGTTCCTTCAGGTAGCCCTGAGTCAGCCAAGGGGCTCGCACCACTATTTCACCCAGGGCTTCGCCGTCGTGCACTACCTCCCGACCTTCGCCATCAACGATACGCAGATCCACCAACGGAACAGGCAGGCCGGTTCGAATCCGCAAGGGTAACTGCTCATCCATGGGAAGGGCCAGCTCGGCATCGCTTAAGTGGGTCATACAGAGCAGGGGACAGGTTTCAGACATACCATAGCCAGCGTGAATGCGTATGCCCTTATGATGGGCCTGTGTCGCCAGTCCAAGGGACAGTGAACTGCCACCCAGCAACATCTTCCATCCTGACAGATCGGTCCGTGTGGCTTCGTCGCACTCGAGGATCATTTGCAAGATGGTTGGCACACAGTGCGAGAAGGTTACACCCTCATCGTGATAGAACCGCACCAGCTTGTTGGGTTCGTAACGACCGGGGTAGACCTGCTTCACACCCAGCATTGTTGCGACATAGGGAGCGCCCCAGGCGTGCACGTGAAACATAGGAGTGATCGGCATATAGACATCGTTCGATCGTAGCAGCGACTGTCCCTCGTGGGCTGCCAGGAGACCCAGCTCATTGAGCGTGTGCAGGACCAGCTGACGATGGCTGAAGTAGACCCCCTTGGGATTGCCCGTGGTTCCAGTGGTGTAGAACAAGGTCGCTACCGAGTTTTCATCGAAGTCGGGGAAGTCAAAGCGATCTCCCGCTGCGGTCAGCAGGGTCTCATATTCCCCCAGCACCGGCAGGCTGGTTGTCTTCGATTCTTCGTCGCTAAGCTGGATGTATCCCCGGACAGTGGTTAGCGTCTCTGCCAGTGACTCGACAACCGGCAAGAAGTCGTCGTGCACCAGTACCAGGTTGTCCTCGGCATGATTCATGGTGTAAGCGATTTGGTCCGCCGAGAAGCGGACGTTCACCGTGTGTAGCACGGCACCAATCATAGGTACCGCGAAGAAGCACTCGAGGGCGCGATGGCTGTCCCAATCTAGCAGGGCTACGGTGTCTCCAGGCATGACACCGGCCGCTGTCAGCATGTTTGCCAGGCGATGGATGCGCTGTTTGAGGGTGCGATAGTCGTAACGCAGCTTGTCGGCGTAGACGATTTCTCGCTCGGGATGAGAACGCCCACCCGACAGCAGCAAGCTCTTGATCAGCAGCGGATAGGCATGGGCTCCCTGCGCTGACTGTATGACTCTTGTTTTCACTATCCAGGTTCCTCGTTGACTCATTATTTGCTCGGTATGACGGCAATTGTAGATGAAGGTTGGTATTTACTCCCTGGCGTTTGCTTCAGATGTCGAGGCGGCGCACCAACTCCAGCCCCTGGGGATGAATGTGCGTACCCTACAACGCCATCTGGAAGAGGGGGGGGGGCGACCTTCAGCGAGCTTATCAATGAAATGCGGCGCGACCTGGCGCTCCCGCAACAGTATTGTGCCCAAGGTTGTTCAGATAAATTACTCAAATCTGGCCTATGGATAAGCACGCCAGACAAAGAGGTGTGCCTGATACCGCTATATTTTTTGCAGTACCATCGTGGTTCCAGTGAAAGGTTTAAGTGTCGTGATGAGGTGGGGTAGGAGTCGCTGTTGGCAGAACGATAAGAAATCTCGCGGAGCCCAGAAAGCAAAAAACCCGCCATAGGCGGGTTCTTCTAAATAGTGGTGCCGGACTCGGAATCGATCTTTTGTTTTATCTTTATGATTTATAAGTAAAATTTTTGATGTGATTATATTTATGCCCTCATTTGTACCCTCATTCCCGATTGGTATGAATCCGAAACCCGAATCGGTGACGATAAGTGGGATACTCGCCTCAGGCTGATGTGTTGATACTTTATGATGGTCCTTTGTCTGGTGACGCTCCTGGTGCGTTACAGAATCCAGTAACAAACCACCAGAAGAAAAGCACCAGGAACGTCAGTATCATATTGTCCATAAGCAGGCGAACCTGGCAAGGGGTTTGTTTAACTCTGCACTGATACTGACATTTCACATATGTGCAGGCCCCTGATTACTGTCCGGATGCCAGCATTCCAGGGTAGTGACGTGCGATGATGTCATTCAGCTTATCGACCAGTTCTTGCCGCTTAAAGGTGATATGAGCAGTTCCCTTCTGAAAGTATTTGATTGCAAACATCTCATCCTCGTAACGATTGCTGTGCCTGTTTTCATGGATATGATTGGCGAGACGACGGGTGACGTCGGCACGGTTGTCGGGAACCGGTTTTCCGTCCAGAAGCATCAGCATCCGCTCAAGGTCAGCTAACCGATCGCGTTGCCAGCCCCAGAGAAGCCCAAATCCCCACCGGTCACATTTGACTAGCCCACTGACGATGATTTTCCCTCCAAATTTACAGGGGCTGTTCGTCTTAAAATCCCAGCTCAACCCTTTGAAGACGTTAATGACACCCCGCTCAAACACATCACCTTTATTCAGATACAGTTGCTCAAAAGTGCTCAGAATGTTGGCTTCGCTGACTGCAGGAATGTTCTCCCCCCCAAGATTTCTGTACCACTGATCACGAGCCTGAGCGTCCATGATGGAAAGCATCCCTGACTTTTTCATTAAATCGCGCCATATACCACGATCGAGATTACGGGTAATGGCTTTCATCGCTGTTTCTGGTTTTTCCATCAACCAGCAACCACGGCGGAATTCCTGCTTCATGGCCCAGTCCAGAGCGGTTTTACCGCCAATACTGCGGGTCAGTGTTGCAATATCGCTAAGTTGTTGCATGAGCACTTCAATCTGCGCCAGCGCCGCATTACGTCCGGTGACGATGCGCTCAATGCTGGTGGAGCAAATAACGTCTGTGTGGCCGGTTAATACTTCGGGTTCGTTAAGAGTAAGGTCTGACATCATTTATTTCCTTATATAAAGCAAAGTGCCAGTCGGTGAGGGCTGGCGCTTATGGGTAAGTGATGAGTACGGACAGGTAATTAATCTGTACTGGTCTGCTGCAGACGCTGAAGATCGCGAACATCCCTGAGTGCCTGTTCAATCCATGGCAACAGCACGGCTGAATCGGTATTTACTTCGTCGTTATCGAAGATAATCCCGCTGTCGCAACAGATGTTGTCCTGCAGCAAGCAAATCAAAATATCGAGAGCGGTTTCAGTGGTTAATTCTGGCATGTGAAAACCTTGTGGTGATTGAGGTGGGGTTACCAGTCGAAAACGTCAAAGCCGGGCAGCACTTCGCCAAAGGCATCCAGATGAACAATGCCAACGGCGTAGCGACGGATAAGCGTTATCACTAACCGGCGGCAGGCTTTCGACAGTCCGAGGCGTTTGAGCCGTAATACCGGAAACGACCAGGCATACAGGCGAATCAGATAACCTGAACCAGTGTACATAATCCATTCCGACTCGCCGAAGTCTTCGCGCTGATGTGACAGGGCGTACAACAGTGAATTGTCTTCCTCCGTGAGGTGCGCAGTACTGCAGCACATCCCCGGTAATGATGTAAAAGGGGGCCGTGGGAATTCAACGGCGATCTTCCCAGGTTCATCCGCGATCCGCAGTGAGCAGCCGTTCTGGTTTACCGCGGCGATCAGTTCGGACAATTCAATACCATCGACATCCACTGCGATACGCCCCATGTTGAGGGCCAGAACGTTGATGGCATCAGCTTCCACGTTGAGAGACAGCTTCATCGGGTCATCTTGCTGTATTTGCCTGTAGTGATATCTGTCACCGCTCTGTAGCCGTTACGTGTCATCAGTCCACAGGCCTTACGGGCGCGGAGAATATCGATACTGCTGATAAGCGGTGACTGCTCTGTAGTGCTGGATCCGTAACGGTCAGTGCGTACCAGATCGTATTTTTCGACGATAAAATTGACGGCATCACACAGGGAAATACCGGCGTCAATGTGCTCCTGAATCACGTCGTCGTTGCCAAACGGCGTGTCGTTTAGCGCCAGACCGTAGTGATGATCCAGCAGGTGGCTCAGAAGTCGCTGCCAAATCTCCACGGGTGACAGACGTGGAGAAGCCTCCCGTGCCGGGGATACGGGTTGTGTTTGCATAAGGGGTATCTCGTTGTTGAAGGGGTAAAAAGAAAGGTGTTGCGGGGGTTATGACGTTACTGATGGTGTCGGATAAATCGCTATATAGATATAGCCATGCGATCCGAGTGAGTCAGCCTCGCAGGTCAGTCCCTTTGCATACAGCGTGACGCAGTGCTGATGGCGGGGACTGAGTTCGCCGGAAACCAGCATCAGTTCCATTTGCTTCAGCAGTACCGGAAACGCTTGGTCGAGATGGCGCAAATCCGCGTCGGTGAATGTCCCGGTGATGCTGGCGCGGTCGGCCAGATAATGCAGCCGGTTGCCTTCCTGTACCAGCCGTGCACCGAAGCACGGGGTGATATTACGTTTCAGTCCCCACCACGGTTCAGAAATATGATGATTTGCCGGCAGTGTTTTATTCAACAAGGTCGTGCTCCTTGAATATGAGTTAACTGAGGGTGACGCTGCGCAGAACGACATACGGGCCGTTGCGGTCCTGGCGACGTTCAGCGAACACGGCCAGGACGCCGCTGATATCCTGGACCTCCTTCCCTGCATAGTGGCAGACGCTGCCGGACCAGGCGTATTTTCCGGAACAGAAGCGAAACAGCCTGGACTCAGGATGCTGGCGATATAGCGCCATCGCCTGACGTTTGCTGATAATCTTCATCGCTGCTCTCCTTACAGCCAGCCGCGTTCAGCGAATGACACTACTTCCATGCCGCCAACCACCAGATGGTCCGGCAGGCGGATATCCACCAGGTCCAGTGCCTGCTTAAGACGTTCCGTGAGGCGGCGGTCAGCCTGGCTGGGCTCCGCCAGGCCTGACGGATGGTTATGGGCAACGATGACGGCGGCTGCGTTATGTTTCAGGGCGGCTTTCACCACTTCCCGGGGATGGACTTCGGTATGACTGATAGTGCCGGTGAACAGTATCTCGTGGGCAATGAGGCGGTTCTGGTTGTCGAGGAACAGCACCATAAACACTTCGCGCTCTTCCCCTGCCAGGCGCAGACGCAGCCAGTCCCGGGTGGCACCGGCGGAGGTGAAGGCCACACCGGGTTCACGCAACTGGCGCTCCAGCAGGTTCATTGCCCGCCGTAACGTTCGCCGGGCATACGGGGACAGGGGGACTTCCTGGTGTGGTGAGGTCAGTGACGGGAACATATCAGGCTGCGATGACGTGGGTAAGGGGGCCGGATTCGTCATGGTTATTCCCCTAATCAATGATACGCATAATTGCGTGGCAGTCCGGGTGCAGCAGGGCATAGTCCCGCAGGCGATAATAGTGCTCCGTCATGGCATCGCATTCGGTGCGGCAGGCGTGATGACTGTAAGCGATAAGGCAGACGGCTATCCCGGCAGCCTCAGCGCTCATCTCTGCGCCGTTACCGTTCATGCTGTTAAACAGTGTCCATTTCTCATCGTTTTCGTTCTCCGGGGCCATAAATGCACCGCCATTGCTGAGGGTAAAGAAATTCCATATCCCGCCGCTGTAGTCCCTGCAAAACCGGTCCATCCAGCCAAAAATGTGGGGTTCAAGGGTTATCCACTGCGGTATGCTGCCAAACTGCTGCGGCCAGAAGGCGGCACGCTGTTCATCGGGTACGGGCATGCATTCGATGCGGTCTGTATCAGTACGTGGTGAGGTGAGAGATTCAGTCACCGGACTGGTCAGGGTGAGTATGTTGTTCATTTGATTTCCTTTGTATTTTCATGTGGGTTGTTGTGACAAAGTGACGGACAGAACTGCACATAGCCATCATCATCACAGCGTGAAGGCCAGTGCCCCTCAGGGATACTTATGCCGCACTGGCTGAGTTCACCGGGACGATAAAGAAGGTGAGAGCACCAGGCGCACAGGTCGTCATCAGAGATGGAGCGGCAGCTTTGCTCACTGATCAGGGAGAACGGATGTGGCGAAACCTGAATCACGCCGCCAGGAATACACTGCATTACTTCAGGCTCCCGAGCAGGCTTTCCGCCATTACCCACAGGGCGCGGTTGAGCTTCACGTCGCCGTCAATGCCGTTAACCGCACGGGTGTGGGCCCGTTTACCTTTCGTTGTTCTGCCCGGCAGACCGCCTTTAATCAGGTTTTCCTGGATACGCTGGTAGGTGGTCCACAGGTCGGAACTTTCATCCTGCCAGCGTCGCGCAGACAGAATCTGTGCTTCCGTCACCGGCTGGTGCTCTTCCCCAAAGCGGTACGTCAGGGCGGCTCTGGCAAACGCCTGCTGTGCCGGCGGAGGAAGTAGCAGTGACTGCATGGCATCCCGCTTCTCCTCCACCCGGTCAAATATCCCCAGCACCTCATAAGCCCCTTCAATGACTTTATCCACCACATTCCCCTTGTGCGGTACGCGAACCTCACCAAAGGTTTCGCCACAGACAAGTCCGTTCTGGCAGACAAAGCGAAACAGGCCCGGCAGCATCTGGTATGAGCTGGAGCCGTCGTGGCTGTTAAGCAGGATGATTTCGGGGACCTGTTTACCGGTGATTTGCCCCTCACGCCGCAGACGCAGCATGTGCTTTGTGTGGTCGCGTTTATTCAGGTCGCGAACGCGGGTCTGGCAGGCAAAGAACGGCTGGAAGCCTTCCCGCTGCAGATTATCAAGCAGTGTGATGGTCGGGATATACGTATAACGTTCTGAGCGTGATTCGTGCTTTTCTTCACTGAATACGCTGGGCACATAGTGTGCCAGTTCATCACGGGTCAGTGGGCGGTCGCGGCGTACGAGACTGGCCGCACCAAAACGGCTGGCTAAGCGCATGGTTAATACCTCTGATATCGGGTTAAAGGGCATAAAAGCAGAAAGGCCATGCTCCGGAAGGTGCATGGCCTGTGGGGGACTGTGTTCTGTTGAAAAATGAGCAGGACTTCGCCGCTCAGTGGCTCAGTGGCTGTGGTGACACAGGAATACCGTCGCTGATGAGATAGCGGTTCAGCATCTCTCCGGCCTGCGGGGCAAAATTCCAGTCCCGCCATATCAGCATGCCACGGCAGTCGCGGATGACCAGACGAAAATGGGGCCCTGGTCGTCTTCGACGGTGACGTTGAGATAGCGTGCGGCCATGGCTTCCGCCTGTCGGCGGGTGAAGGGGCCGGGTGGCAGCGACGCATTATCAGTGGTCTGCATATCTGATCCCTGATGAGAAACAAAAGAAAACGCCCCGCTCAAATGAGCAGGGCGTCGGCGGTGTGAAATACTGATGCAGTGGTCAGGGCTGGCGGGTGTGTGCTGCCTGAACCGGGATATGCGTCATGGACTGAGGTTCCTGTTGTCGTGAGCGTGAATGAATTCAGAAAAAAGGCGTTACCTGTCTTTATTACGGCAGGGCATATTTCGGCAGACAGCCGCTGTCCCCGAACGCGGGAAGGACCTTCCCCGCACCGTTAAGCGTAAACACGGCTGCCTTTACGCCCTCCCCGGACACAATGACCCGCTTACCGGTGCGCAGTTTATCCCATGCCCATGCCACGTTGTCTGAGCCCACATGTGACTCGCTGTCACTGACGCTGACAGGCTCCTCATCGTCAATTTTCATGTCCAGCGACTGGCCGTTATCCATCCTGACCTGATGACCGTTTGCGTCGGTGAAGGTCAGGGTGGCCGCTTGTGAGCCGGTGTCTTCGCAGGTCAGGTAAAGCTGTGACTGTCCTTTCCCCAGAATTACAAACTCAGACACGCCCTGACCCCAGCCGCTGGCCCAGGTATCACGGTTACCGAAGGCCTGTGACACTGCCGGAGTCAGAGCAGATATCAGAAGAGTGAAAAGCAGTATTTTCTTTTTCATAGTATTCCCTGAGGGTGATGGTTAAGACGATACGGGTCTCTCCTGAAGACATTGAGACGCGTTAAGAAAGAGGGCTGATAAGTGATACTGGCGATATCACTGGCTGACGGTGAATGTGCCCTGATCGGTGAACACCCGGGCCTCAACAAAATTGCAGGCTTTACCAAAATCCAAAGTGTGACCAAATTTCCAGAAGACACTCTCAGCGAAGGTCATTTTACGGGGTGTGAACGGTTTATCTGTGGGCCACCAGCCGTCCACGTTCCGGCCCCTGTAGGCTATTTTTCGGTGTGTCAGCATCGGACATTTTCCCCGGTTAACATCGATTTTCTTTATCAGAACGGTGTCGGTTTTTGCTGTCACGGTGACATAGACGCAGCCATAGCACTCAGGACCGGCATGGCTGACCTTCACTGTAACGGGCGTATCACTGGCGGCCAGGGAAGGAAGTGAGGTGAACAACAGACTGGTGGTTAGTATCATAAAAAACCTTTTCATTACTTTTCTCCGGACGAATGCGCTCCTGCGATTCATCGCATTGATTTTTAATCAGTAAATGGCTGAATACAGTATCCCTGAGGAATTCTATAACCGGATATTTACCAGGGATAATGAATAAAACCGATCGGGTCGATCGACAAAATCGATCGTGACAGGGCAAAATTATTTATCGAAACGGAAGACAGGCTAATCGATGTGGAAGTCAGCCAAAGAAGAAGGACCAGACGGTCCGGGCCGCTCGGGCCACGGTGTGTGTGACGGTCTGGAGCGCGTAACGTGCAGCCTGTGGCAACGGGGCCAGGTCGATGACTGCGTCAATCACTTCCACCACGGCATCGCCAAAGCTGTTGCGGGCGGTAGTGATAATGCCGGGGGTGTGGTACCCGCTTTGCAGGTGAGGCACCAGCGGGCTGCGGGCCTGCTTTGGGAGACGGGTAATCATCGCCTCCACCAGACGGGGAAGGTGGTACCGCCCCCTGACTGACACCGGAAGAATATTCGTCTCTGCTGTTCCCATCTGACGGGCCACGGTCTGTTGTTTCTGTATAATACGTTCAGCCTGCAATGCTGATGGCTGCGCCGATAACCAGTTCCAGTGCGCTGCAGGTTCGGTTTTATCCACCTGGTTGAGGACCCATAACACCGGTGGCAGCGGTCCGCTGTATTGTGCGAATACCTCCTGATAAAAAAGCTCTTCCACCGAGAATGCGCGGTCATCGGCCTTGAGCACCCACAGCACCATATCGAGTTGTGGCATGAGTTCGCGGTACAGCTCACGGTATTCGTTGTCACGGCTGATGCTCTCTCCCGCACCGGGTAAATCCACCAGCGTCAGGTAATGGTTACCGAAGCGCAGACGTACACGCTGAGGCTGACGGGTACAGGCCTCCACGGCATTCACCGCACAGACTTCACTCCGGAACAACGCATTACACAGCGAGGATTTGCCGACGCCGGTCTTGCCCATGATGCCAATCACGGGTTCATACGCGACGAGGCGGCTGAGCTCCCGGAGAAGATGCTGCCGCAGAATACGGGGATAGCGCCGCAGATGGCGACGGATAAGGGCATAGCCCGAAGGATGTTTCATATAAGCCTCGGCATAATAAAAGGCCATCCGGTGGGGATGGCCTGACTGAAGTAAACGGGAGGGAATTCACTGAGGTGATATATAACTGAGAAAAATTTAAAAATGCGGATATAGCATTTTATTCAGATATCAGCAGGGGCGCACGCCCCGCAGATATGTTTATTCAGTTTATGGTACGCATAAAAGGAATTTTGTTGACTTTTTTTGCAATTCTTAAAAAATATTCCCTGTGAATTGCTGATGTGTTTTTTAGTTTGTTATAACCACTCTTTTTTTTAGTCGCACTGATTTCTGTCTCCCTGTCAGCAAGACGTCGTCGGTGGGTTCTGTTGATGTTATCTTCCCTTTCTGTTCTTCTGAGCAGACGGGAGAATAATGTGCAGGGTTCATGACGCCGATAGCCAGGTGCAGTGACATCAGGGAACGGATTCAGTATGTCGGATATGAAAAAAGTTATTCCTCCTGGCGTGGGAGAACTTTTTTGTTTGTTGATGACTTCACGCTGGAAGTTGAGTAAGAAATTAAAGTCGAAGCCAGAAATACCTGCCCTGCATTCAATGTCTTCAGGGATGAATGAGTACCAGACCTCAATAATTTCCCTTATGAAGTCATGACTGACAGCCCCGCCCTGAATAAAAAATAACACATGGGCGAAAGGCTCAAAATTCTCATCCAGCATGCCCAGTCTTACATGTCCTGCTATCCGGCTGTACATTGTGCGGTGTTTTATTTTACTCATCATCGAGGCAAAGGCCATGTTAATCATGGTTAAGTCATCGGTGATGTGCTGAAGGAACCCGCCAGTTTCGTCATTGAGGTGAAAACTTATCGGGATTATTGAAATTTTTCCGGATGCTTTATTTTTTATTGTGTCATATTCATTCTGGATTTTAAGTAACACATCTTCTTTGTGAATAAGATTTTTCTTCAGTTCCTCTTTATATTCTGGAGTTGCTTCGCAATGAAGTTTCAAATGTTTATGCGTTCCCACGAGAGAACGGGGTGAGCCAGGGTGTAATGAATTCTCATATTTAAGAATGTCCGACAAAAGATTGCATGCGTAGCCATCTGTTACCTGCGTTTTTCTTTTTTTAGTGGAAAGTTTATCAGGCGGTATTTTTTCACATTCTGCATCTTTAAAGCTGATGAAGCTGTATATGTCAGCCAGGTCCACGTAACGTATGGGTTCCGATGGATACGTGGCATCTATCTCCCTTAACCTCAGAAAGTTCACTTCATAAAAATCATTCAGTCCGTCCCTTCTCATTCTGCTCTCCCGAATACTGGTTCTGTTTTTATACCTCCGAATTATATCGTATAAAGCTCTGAATTAAGAGTGATTAGATCACAGAACCGGCATGGTAAAACATAGCCTTTTAAGCATTATTCAGAGCTTATGATTGTCTCTTAATTAATTGAATTAAATGAATTATATATAATTTGTTTGTCATTTTTTGTGTGTTTGTTTTTTTCTGTTGTTTCAGATTGTTATGACATGATTTTAAGGTGAAAACGATTCTGACTGTCTTTTCAGGCGACTGAGGGTGTTCCGTTACTTCCGATCAGCGTCTTACAGCGAGACTGTTTTTCCGACTGTGTTTACCTGGTCAGGGAGTATCTTATCCTGTCATCCAGTTGCAGAGCATTCTGTGGTCTGATTGTTATCGCCGGGGAGAATGCAGTTTCCCCTCGAAAATAAATACGTTAGCCCGTCATGAATTTACCTTTTTTCATGTTTTCCGGGCCGCGCATGGAATGTTTTTCCTGAGTAACCAATAATTACTCTCTTACTTCCACGTTTTTTGTGCCTGAAAATACCGGGGGAGTAATCAGGAAGAAAAGCCCGTACCGGCATAAATAACGGCAAAATACTATTGCAGTAAATATTACAGTGGCAGGGTGACCCGTTCCGGGAGTCAAAAAGTATGCGTATACAAATCTTTCATGAGCACATGCCTGCTGTACAGGTATCAAGTCGGGGAAGACAGAAATGGTGTTCTAATATCATTAGAACACCATGGCGTGAATAACTTAAACCTGCGTGGTGAGCGTATTCTCTGGAGGTTACTGATTGTGTGAAAAGAAACATTAAGGTTATTAATGTTATTTTATAAAGAAGTGTTACTTGTCCAACTGCTTACACCTTTGTATCTAGGAATAATGACTCTTCAGTAAGTACAGCATTTCTTCGTCTACCGGATGATGATTTCTTTTCAGACATCCCGGTACGTTCAATGTTTACTAACATCATTGTTTATTATTTGCCGTAAAGCATAATGATTGTCAGACTTTCCAGTGTGATGAACATTCATTCCATTTTACAATAAGAAATTACTGTTACAGTACATGTGAAAAATGATACGCAATAACATACTTTCATGGCTGACAACCTGAATCGGTATTCTGCATAAAAAATTAATCTCTCCCGTAATCTCATGACCAATAACTGTTATGGGATATTTATCATGGAATACGTAATCAACTCAAACCACAAACCAGACTATTCTCTTCAGTCAGTATTATTTAACCATCAGGACCGGTTATTTGACTGTCATTCGAAATTACTCATGCTTCGGGTGGATTTCGCATACAGGAAAAACTCTGATTCATACGCGTATGGTGATATTCATCAACTGGCGGCTGAGATGACATGGCTGACTGAGCAATGCGCAGAGATATCTGGTCTGGAGGGATATGCCTGGGTAATGGAATATGGGGGAGATCACCGTTACCACATTCATGCGGCGTTTTATATCAATGGTCAGAGCCACCGGAAGGCCTGGTGCTTCTGGAAATCCATCCAGTTGCTGTGGGAGGACATTACGGACGGAGAAGGCTACGCGCACCGGTGTGAGCCTAAGGGACATTACCGGGTGCGAGGTGAACGAGTAATCAACTTTTCAGATCGCAGAGGAAGGGAAGGTATGCAGTACATCCTGAGCTATCTGGGTAAACAGTCGCAGCGTACAGAGCGCCGGATTTACAGAGTCAGCGCAGTCCCGGTAGTGTCCGTAACAGGCAGACCCCGGAGTCGCGTTATCGGCTAAAAAATTACGCCAGTGCGTCATCGTTTGAAGAAGTCTGCACCATTCGAATACCTGGCTTCTTCTCCCTTATCACCAACGGAGAAAAAACGATGACCATCCCAACCAGCCTTCTTAACGACAAGTTTGTCGATATGGCGTTTATCACAAAACTGACCGGCTTAACCGACAAATGGTTCTACAAACTGATTTCATTGGGTGAGTTCCCTAAACCCATCAAACTTGGTCGTAGCTCTCGCTGGCTTGAAAGCGAAGTGGAGGCCTGGCTACAGCAACGTATTGCTCAGTCCCGTCAGTAATCTATCGAACGTAATCACATTGCCCGTGTGATCTAACGCCACCAGTCATATGACCTGCACTGCTGCCCTCCCCGGGACGGTTTACGCCTGCGCGTCATACGCCAAAGGACCAATATTATGACGACTTACGCCAAATCTTTTATCGCGCTTGATGGCAATCAGCTTCTTACAGGCGCCACCACTGCACAGATTTCCCCTTACGACCGCTACTCTTGCCACCTCTGCAGCAGTGCGCTGGCATTCCACCCTGAATGGGCCTCCAACCACCCGTGGTTCTAGCACACATGGGAAGATCTGGCGGAGAACGGACGCCACTGCCCGTATGTGCCCCGTGAGCCGCTGGAGGCGCGACGGAAACGCATGCTGCGTCGTTACCATTGGTACGCAAGGCCGACGGGCACCGCCTTGGTTGCTTCAGCGAGCGCTACTGCCTGCCCTGTCGTACCGGTGACCACAGTACCGAACGTTGCGCAGAATACACCTGCGTTATCTTCCACCTGCTATCAGGATCCCATGACAGTATTTACACCATGCAATTTCGCACTATTCGTACCGCCCTTGACCACGAGGGCGTAGTCACTCACCTCTGGGATTTGGCTCCGCATTCACGGGGGATCTGGTTCTACCGTTCCTGCAACAATCCCCTGCGTCTGCACTGGACGCATGACAGCGGAGGTTATTTCGAACATAACTTGGAAGACGCTGACGAACGCAGGTTAACGCATTGTGAGTACCGGAGCATTACCCAGGATAAATCGGTATCCACTTTTGACCAGGCTGTGAATGCACTGATGGAACGTGATGATATATACGCCACAGCGCCTTCAAAAAAGGATTACTTCTGCGTGCTCTGTCAGCATGAAGATTATGGTATTCGCTGCTGTCCGGAGTGCGGACAGCATATGCGCAAAAAATAAACATCAGATTCTTTGTTGACGTACCGCTGGTAACATTAATGCTCTAGCCAGTTGCTTTAGTGATATTTCCGGAAGTTTGTCACAGTTCATCAGACCATTTCAGCCCGCCCTTAAGAAGTGATCGGCTTATAGTTTTCAGGTCCCTTCCGTCCTGCAATCTCGGAGGTGATGATCTTCGTAATTTTGGAGTCAGCCAGAAATCCCTTACTGAACTGAGCTCTGTTTTCGCGAATGAATCCTTTCAGAGCATTGTAGGTTCGCAGACGATACACACCGAGTTCAGGCAGTGAGGCTTTCAAGTTGAAATGGTTTTTTTTGATAATGTTTTCCACTTCGCTGAATATTGTGGGGGCAGTTTGCTCGTTGTTGATTTGCTGTGCTTCAATAAACGAGGCAGGAATACGATTTGCTTCCTCTTTGAGCAGACTGTCAATAATCTCGTTGGTCACTCTGGTTCTGTCACCGAGGACAAAGAAGAGATCCCACGCAAAGCGTTCTAGTTGGCGAAAGTTTCCTGGCCAAGGAGCGCACAATATTTTATCTATAACACCCTCTTCATAAACCGTAAAAAGCTGCGACAGCGCCTGCATCGATTTTCCATCGCTGGCAAAAACGGGCTGGTTAAAGGATTTCCATCGGTAGAGCGTGAGGATGAGTGTTAACAACGCGTGAGCACGGTCCTCAGCAAACAGCTCGTTGAGTGATTTGAATTTCACTACGTCTCGGATACGGTGAAACAAATCGCGGCGTAACCGACCTTCGGCCAGCAGGCGCGAGACAGGCTCATTGACCGCGAGTACCACTTTGACATCGTATTTTGTCTTCGACGCATCCTCCCCCACTTTGCTGATCCAGACGTCGTTACTGATAGCGGACAATAAATCCAGTAACTGTGTTTGTGAGGCCAAACTTGCGCTTTGCAATTCATCCAGGAAGAGCACACCATTATGTGCTTCTTCAAAAAAGCCATTTTTGTCGATCGCGTCGGTAAATGCACCTTTCGTTGATCCCCGCATGCGGGTTTCCAGCAATGTTTCACTGACTGCGGCAAGGTTAATTTCAACCATTGCTTTACCCATCTTCGTAGCCAGATGTTTAGCCGCCGCGCTTTTTCCAGTGCCGGTATCTCCCTCGATAAGCAAGGGGCCATGCTTGATGTGAATACCTGTGTCTTCATCCAACCGTAATTGCGAAGTCCTGGCAAACAGCGACGCCAGCACGGTGTTGAAAATTGAAACATCTCCGCCGGTTTTATTTCCGGATTTTGCCAGTGCAATAGAGGTATTTCCTGCGCTGAGGAATGCAGAAAGGGAACGGATAAATTCGTTACGGTCATCCTCCCGATACAGCGCTGAGCTTGATGGCGAGCTGTCTGGCAACAAAAAAACCGTTTTGCGCGTCACGATAGTTCGCGCCTGACTGACAAAGAGGCGGTCATTAACCTGATCGTAGGGATCCGTTATCGCTAAGTCGGAAAATAGGTTATGTTCATTTTGTAATACAACACCGGGTCCTTGAGCGGTAATTAACGCGATCCACTGCATAAAGTTCGGATATCTTTTCTCCAGTGCTTTGATATTTTCCTGTTTCACAAGCAGATTCAGCGCCTGCTTCCATTCATCCATTACGGCCTGCGAAATCATGTCTGTGATATCACCGGTAAGTGAAACCGTCTGTTGGCGGGATGATTTCAAGCCGGCCTGATACCAATACAGCGCCAAATCGGCGGGACGTTTCTCTTCGCTAAAATTGATAATTCGAATATCCACAGTGTCGATTTCATCATTAAGTTAAATATTAAATAATGTTTTCATCACTAGACAATGAAGTCAACATAACATGAAATTTATAATTATTTGATAAGTAACGATTAATTTTTTATTTGAAAGTTGGCACGCAATTCGCATTAGTTATATCACTACACACAAACGAAGAGATAAAACGATGAATATCCAAATTGCGAGTCCAGACCAGATCAGTAAACTGTTAGCCTTTATTGCCGTGAAAGCCAAAGGGACACGCTTCGAAATCCCGGCTAGCTTGCTGCAAAACGTTGAAAGCGAACTGCGTGATTTCTGCAAAGCGCACCGTATTACGGTTCAGTTTAAAGATGCTTCAACCGGGCGTGTGATTGTTTTTTGTGCCGCAGGGGCGGCAACCGGAACGGTGGTGGGGGCGATGTGCGGCGGCATGCTTGGCGCGTTGACCGGCGCGCTGCTCGGGAGTGCGGCAGGCGCAGCTTTAGCGCAGATGCGTATTACCATTTATCCGGTAGCGGGTAGCGATAATCTTGTCTTGGCATTAGCCTAACTTTATACAGTGAACGCAGGTGCAGCGGTATGGCGCAGTACCTGTTTAAAAGGAAAAAATAATGAACAAAACTCTTTCACTCGTTGATGTATTACAACGCTCGCTGGCACAGAACAAAGAAGATATTACGCCACTGCTTGGCTATCTTAGCACCACCAAGGAAGAATTGAAGGTACAGATGGAGCGCAGCAGCACCCGTTCCGATGCTGAAAAAATTGCCCATTACCTGCGCAAAATGGGCAGCAATGATATTGCCAGCCTGTTTCGCAGTGGCGAAGGTGTGGAATATGAAGAAATCGTCTGTGATGTTGGCGAAAAGCTTAAGGTTAAAGGGGTCAACAAAAACATGTCGGTAGAGCTCAACGAAGAGTTCATCATTCAGCATCTCTTTTCCGATGCACTGAAAAAAATGAGTGATGAAGAACGCAGTGCGTTAATGCGTTCGATGAACCTTTCCGAGAAAGATCAGGGGGCAATTCTGGCGGGTACATTAATGGCCTCACAGGTGATGCTGAACCAGTTTGGCGGCTTTGCGGTGTATCGGATGTCCGTTATTCTGGCCAACATGCTGGCCCGCTCGCTGATGGGTAATGGC
Organism: Citrobacter sp. Cpo069; assembly: GCF_030332785.1. Classification (NCBI taxonomy): domain Bacteria; kingdom Pseudomonadati; phylum Pseudomonadota; class Gammaproteobacteria; order Enterobacterales; family Enterobacteriaceae; genus Citrobacter; species Citrobacter sp. Cpo069. The sequence goes on along the minus strand of NZ_JAOWHD010000062.1, from coordinate 155,066 downwards.
CTCAACTTTGCGGCAAATGCTGCTCTGGTACGCGGTGTCGGTGCATTCCTGGGGCCAATTGGTTGGATAGCTTCCGGTGCATGGCTGGCGGTAGAAATTGCAGGCCCTGCGTTTCGTAAGACGGTTCCGGCGATCGTACATATCGCGATGCTGCGTCAGAACGTATTAAAACGCCTGACTATCAGCGTAGTGGGAGATGGTTCCGTCGGCAAAGATGCGCTCTTTAAAAGCGTATTCGGTGTTGATACCGGCAATATCAATCCTATTGCTGGCTCTACATCCGATACTAAGGTGTATGACCTTGGTCACACAGGTACTATTAAACTTATTAACTTCCCTGGATTTCACGACGTGCGTTCCGAGGTCAATGACTTGGTGAATGATAATATCAAGCATACCGATCTGTTCCTGCTGGTGGTAGACGTCAACCGTGGTGTGTCAGGTCATGATGTGCAGACACTGGAGAAGTTAAAGGCGGAGGGCAAGCCTGTGTTGGTCTGTCTGAACAAGGTGGATATGCTGCGCCCGAATGATAAAGATAGGATGGTTCACGTCGCCAAAACACGCCTTCAGAACCCCTATGTGATTGAAACGGCCTTTGACCCTGATCCGCGCTTGTCGCAGGATGGTCCGATCGGCACACAGGTCGTGTTTGACTGGGTGGTAAATCAGTTAGAGGCGCAGGGTAAAGAGACCGCACACCTGAAAGCCGAGCAGAAATAACGTCGATATAACTAAGCCAGGGGCATGCTCCTGGTTTCGTCATTTTCTTCGGACTCAAGAGAACGCAACAGCGCACTTGCTTTGCCACAGTTGAATTTTGTGCCGTAACGATGTGCAAGCATGTAAGCATAAGGAGTCAAGGTATAGCGTGTTACTTAGTTACTCGGATTAACAATCCCAACGTACAGAGCGGCGGATTTACAGAGTCAGCGCAGTCCCTGCTCCGGCAGTCAGTGGCAGGCGGCGTACTGAAGCAAACCATTATCGATACCGGCATCGGCGATACCATCGGCATGCTGATGTCGCACGGCAACATTTCTCCGTACATCATGGCGTGGTTGATAACCGTGCTGATTCGTCTGGCAACGGGTCAGGGCGTGGTCTCAGCCATGACGGCGGCGGGGATTATTAGCGCAGCAATCCTCGACCCGGCAACCGGTCAACTGGTGGGCGTCGACCCGGCGTTGCTGGTGCTGGCAACAGCGGCTGGCTCCAACACGCTGACCCATATCAACGATGCTTCGTTCTGGCTGTTCAAAGGCTACTTTGATCTGTCGGTGAAGGATACGCTGAAAACCTGGGGTCTGCTGGAGCTGGTAAACTCCGTGGTTGGCCTGATAATCGTGTTGATCATCAGCATGATTGCATAACGTCGATACCGCTCTGGCCCACAGCGCCAGAGCGGTTTTCCATCCTGCCTCAACAATCCTCAATAATCAGATATACCGCCTTCACCGGACCATGCACCCCAACCACCTTGATAAGCTCAATATCCGCCGTCGAGCTGGGTCCACTGATGATATTAATGCACGATGGCATACGCTCACCGGCCTGTGCTTTCTGATGCAGTTTTTCTGCCAGCTGCGCCACGCGCGGCAGGATGGTGCTTTTACGCAGCACGAAAATCGAGGACTCCGGCAACAGGCTCAGGGAGCGCCCGCGCTCCGGCGCGGAAAACAGCACCACGCCGCCGGACTCGGTCAGGCCATATTCGGCATACACTACGCCGACTTTCGCCTGCTCGGCCTGGGTAATATTTTCGCTACCACGCGCCGGATCCCAGACCACGGCGTTGCATTCCTGCTGCAAGCGTTCGGTGATGCCCAGCTCCACCAGCCGGCTGTCGCCGCTCAGCACCACCGGCTGCTGACCCAATTCTTCGCACAGGCGCAGTGCCGCGTCTGCGGCCTGGTCCTCGCTGGTCAGTTCGCAGCGGGCCAGCATCACTTCGCTGGCAAACTGGATAAACGCAGAGCAGCGCTGCTCGGGGCTAAGCTCGGTCAGGCGCTCGTTGGCATAGTTGTTAACCAGTGCGGCATCCGCTTGCGGTTCGAAGCGCAGCGGGCGACCCAGCGCCTGGGCGATGGTGTTTAAAAACGCGGTACGGTTATCCATTCTTTTTCTCCTGCGCCTGATGTTTCTTAAACCAGCTGCGGAAGCTCTCGCCGTCAGCATCAGGCAGATCGCGCGCCTCCATCCAGTCACCAATCGCGCCAACCTTGAGCGGGGTTTTGCCGCCATTGATAAACCAGCTCGCCGCATGCGCGCCCGCCATCATCCCGACTTTCCACAGCCCCGGATGGCTATTGGCATAGGCGAACATCTTGATCGCCCGTCGCTCGGCTTTCGGCGTAATGCCCTCCTCGGCCATCACCCGGCGATGACGCAGGATCAGTTTTGACAACGGAATACGCACCGGGCAGACGCTGTCACAAGCCGTGCACAAAGAACAGGCGTACGGCAGGTCTTTAAAATCTTTATAGCCGCCGAGCAGCGGAGAAATCACCGCGCCGATAGGGCCGGGATAGATAGAGCCATAGCCGTGCCCGCCGATGTGGCGGTACGCCGGACAGGTGTTCATACAGGCTCCGCAGCGGATGCAGCGCAGCACATCGCGAAACTCTGAGCCCAGCACCTGCGAGCGACCGTTATCGACAATCACCAGATGGAACTCTTCCGGTCCGTCAACGTTGTCCGCCTCACGCGGGCCGGTCAGCCAGGTGTTGTAGCCCGTCAGACGTGCGCCCACGGCGCTGCGCGCCAGCATGGTAATCAGCACATCCACCTCGGCAAAGGTCGGCGCGATACGCTCCATGCCCATCACCGCAATGTGCGTTTTCGGTAGCGTGGTGCACATGCGCGCGTTGCCTTCGTTGGTCACCAGACACACCGAGCCGGTTTCCGCCACGGCAAAGTTACAGCCAGTAATACCGATTTCGGCACTGAGGAAATCCTCGCGGATCTTCTGACGAATGAACAAGGTCATAGCTTCCGGGGTTTCCGGGCCGTCATACCCCAGACGTTCGTTCAGCACGCGGCGGATCTGGTAGCGATCTTTATGAATCGCCGGAACCACGACGTGCGAAGGCGGATCCTGATCCAACTGCAGGATATATTCCCCGAGATCGGTTTCGATCACCTGGATTCCGGCATCCTGCAACACATGGTTGACGCCGATTTCTTCGGTCACCATCGACTTGGACTTCACCACCTTCTGCGCATTTTTACTCTGCGCGACCTGCAAAATGTAGCGAGTGGCGTCTTCTTTGGTTTTGGCGAAATAGACGTGTCCGCCGTTTTCCGTCACTTTCTCGGAGAGTTGGTACAGGTAAGCGTCGAGGTTGCTCAGAACGTGATCGCGGATCTGGCTGGCACGATCGCGCCAGTCTTCCCAGTGGCCTAACTCATCGACCATTTTTTGCCGATTCGCGCCGATACGCTCCTGCGCATTAGCCACGGCTTTGCGCATAATCGGATCTTCTATCTGCTGACGAATACGCAGTTTAAATTCTACATCGCTGGTTTTTATCGACATCTCTTTCCCCTCAGCGGCTCATCAGCACTTCAGCAATATGCATCACTTTGACCGGCTGGCCTTCCCGTTGCAGTCGACCGCCAATGTTCAGCAGGCAGCTAACGTCTGCGCCAATCAAAAATTCCGGCTTTGCGTCCATCAGATGTAATACTTTCTCTTTCACCATCTCACCGGATATCTCGGCCATCTTGACCGAGAACGTCCCGCCAAAGCCGCAACAAGTATCCTGATCGGCAAACGTCAACAGCTCCAGTCCGCGCACGTTTTTCAGCAGCGTAAGCGGCTCTTCCTTCACTCCCAGTTTGCGGGTCAGGCTACAGGAAGGATGATACACAGCGCGGCCCTGCAGGCTGGCACCAACGTCCACCACACCCAGTTTGTTGACGATAAAGGAGGTGAGATCCTGCATACGCGCGGAAACTTTCTCAGCACGCAGCGCCCATTCCGGTTCATCGGCCAGATACGTCGGGTAGCTTTT
>NZ_JAOWHD010000062.1:86938-151000 GCF_030332785.1 Citrobacter sp. Cpo069 | reverse complement strand
TGCCGAACTCAGAAGTGAAACGCCGTAGCGCCGATGGTAGTGTGGGGTCTCCCCATGCGAGAGTAGGGAACTGCCAGGCACCAAATTAGAAGTATGGCACTGACTTTCGAGGCAGTTCACTACTCGATAGAGAGTAGGACAAAAGCGAAAGCTTTTGAACGTTGCGAAGCAACGGCCCGAAGGGTGAATCACAAAGTGATTCATAAACTGCCAGGCATCAAATTGCAGCAAACCGGGATGAAAATCCGGGTGGTGACAAAGAAATTCGGTGGAGCGGTAGTTCAGTTGGTTAGAATACCTGCCTGTCACGCAGGGGGTCGCGGGTTCGAGTCCCGTCCGTTCCGCCACTTATTAAGAGCCCTGAGCTAACGCTCAGGGCTTTTTCTTTGTCTGCAATTTAATTATTGCTGAATCCGCAAAAATCCTCTGCATTTTTCACTCTTTTTCTATAAAGAGCTTAAGCTCATAATCCTCTCAGTTAACGAACATAGTGATTAAAAAGAGGAATTCTATGACTATCCCTGCATTCGGTTTAGGTACTTTCCGCCTGAAAGACGACGTGGTTATCGCTTCTGTTAAAACGGCGCTTGAGCTAGGCTACCGTGCTGTCGACACTGCGCAAATCTATGATAATGAAGCGGCTGTTGGTCAGGCGATTGCCGAAAGTGGCGTACCGCGTAACGAGCTGTATATCACCACCAAGATCTGGATTGAAAATCTCAGCAAAGAAAAACTGATCCCAAGTCTGAAAGAAAGCCTGAAGAAGTTGCGTACAGATTATGTCGATCTGACGCTGATCCACTGGCCATCTCCAGGTGATGCGGTATCTGTTGAGGAATTCATGCAGGCGCTGCTCGAAGCAAAACAGCAGGGGCTGACTCGCGAAATTGGTATCTCAAACTTCACCATTCCGCTGATGGAAAAAGCCATTGCCGCAGTAGGTGCAGAGAACATTGCGACCAATCAGATTGAGCTGTCTCCGTATCTGCAGAGCCGTAAGGTGGTTGACTGGGCGAAAGCACACGGTATCCACATCACCTCTTACATGACGCTGGCTTACGGTAAAGCGCTGAAAGATGAAGTGATTGCGCACATTGCCGCCAAACATAACGCGACCCCGGCGCAGGTTATTCTGGCATGGGCAATGGGGGAAGGTTACTCCGTAATTCCTTCTTCTACCAAACGTGAAAACCTGGCAAGCAACCTGCTGGCGCTGGAACTGCATCTGGATGCTGAAGATAAAAAAGCGATCGCGGCACTGGACTGCAACGATCGTCTGGTCAGCCCGGAAGGCCTGGCCCCTGATTGGGATTAATTGCCTGACCCTCTGTACCCATTAACCCTCTTTCACAGCTCCTTCGGGAGCTGTTCTTATATATTCACTTAAAAAGTCGATAAATGCCCGGATGCGCGTACTGACGGCACGATCGCTGTAATAAACTGCGCTAAAAGGCATCTCTACCGGCAGACGTTTATCTGCCAATAACTCCACCAGTTCACCCCGCGCGATCTCTTTATCTATCATATAATCTGAAAGACATGCGATGCCGTTGCCATTCAGGCAAAGCTGTTTTAGCGTTTCTCCACTGTTGGAAGAAATTCCGCACTCGACCTCATGCAGCTGTCCGTCGCTACAGGCAATCGGCCAGGTATTGAGTGAAACTGGTTCGGAAAACCCCAGGCACAGATGCTGGTTTAACTCCTCGACGCTCTCTGGCTTGCCAAAACGGGCAATGTAGTCCGGTGAGGCAATAATCTTACGATAGCTGGTAAATAGCGGACGCGCACGTAGGCTCGAGTCAGTCAGCGTACCCGCTCGTATAGCAACATCCACTTTTCGTTCAATAAGATTGATGAACGTTTCTGAGGAGACGAGAGACAGCGTCATCTCGGGATACCGCTCCCGGAACGGCTTGATTAGCGGCATCAGGAAATGCAACATCACCGGTGTTGCTGCGTCGATGCGCAGCAGGCCGCGCGGAGTATTACGCGACTCCATGATTTCAGTTTCTGCTGCAGCCATCTCTTGCAGTATCTGCTGCACCCGCCTGAAGTAGCGCTCTCCTTCTTCGGTCAGGCTTAGCTGTCGGGTCGTGCGATTAAGCAAACTGACGCCCAGTTTCATCTCCAGCTTTTTTACTGCCCGGCTGACCGCGGAATTGGCTTGTCCAAGCTGTTCTGCCGCCCGGCTAAAGCTGCCGCTTTCCACTACCGCCACAAAAATTGCAAGTTCTTCGGAGGTTGCTTTCATTTTTGCACCTGAAGCAAAATTATATTGAGATTTTGAATATTTTTGTCATTAAAACATCCAGGCATACTGCGTGTCATCTGATTACTGATGTTACGGAGTTATTTATGCCTCTCGCTTTATTTGCACTAACAATAAGTGCCTTCGCTATAGGCACTACTGAGTTTGTGATTGTTGGTCTGGTGCCGACCATCGCTCAACAGCTGGCGATCTCGTTACCTTCCGCCGGGATGCTGGTTTCAATCTATGCGCTGGGTGTGGCAATTGGCGCGCCGGTACTGACCGCTCTGACCGGACGCCTGCCACGTAAACAGTTACTGGTTGCGCTGATGGTTCTGTTTACGGCGGGGAATTTGCTGGCATGGCAGGCACCCGGGTATATGACACTCATTGTTGCTCGTCTGCTGACTGGGCTGGCACATGGCGTATTCTTCTCGATTGGTTCTACCATCGCGACAAGTTTGGTGCCAAAAGAGAAAGCAGCTTCCGCCATTGCCATTATGTTTGGTGGCTTAACGGTGGCGCTGGTCACCGGCGTGCCGCTGGGAACATTTATCGGTCAGCACTTTGGCTGGCGTGAGACTTTCCTCGCGGTATCAATGTTAGGCGTGATTGCACTGATCAGTAGCCAGTTACTGATCCCTGCCAACATTCCCGGTCGTGCTGCCGCCAGCATTCGCGACCAGGTGAAGGTGCTGACTCATCCCCGTCTGTTGCTGATTTACGCCGTTACGGCACTGGGCTACGGCGGTGTATTCACGGCATTCACCTTCCTTGCGCCGATGATGCAGGATCTGGCGGGGTTCTCCCCGGCAGCAGTAAGCTGGATCTTACTGGGTTACGGTGTTTCAGTGGCTATCGGTAATATCTGGGGCGGTAAGCTGGCGGATAAACATGGTGCGGTTCCTGCGCTGAAATTCATTTTCGCCGCGCTGTTTGTTCTGCTGATGGTCTTCCAACTGACGGCCTCTACGCAATACGCCGCGCTGGCTACCATTCTGGTGATGGGGATCTTTGCCTTTGGTAACGTACCGGGATTGCAGGTCTACGTGGTACAGAAAGCTGAGCAATTTACGCCAAATGCTGTAGATGTGGCGTCAGGGTTAAACATTGCGGCGTTTAACATTGGGATTGCGCTGGGGTCAGTGATTGGCGGGCAAACGGTCGAGCATTATGGTTTAGCGCAGACGCCGTGGATTGGCGCCCTCATTGTTCTGGTAGCTTTCCTGCTGATGGGTGTCAGCGGTCGTCTTGATAAACCCGTGCGTGTTGCTCTGGGGTAAATCATTGATGTAAGCGCCCACTTACAAAACAAACTGCAATTGTTCGTTGAAAGTGAGTGCTAAAATCCCTATAACAGAAGAACCAGTCCGGCTGCGGACTGGTTGACGTTACAGAGGTTTGAAAGTCTAAAGTGCGAAAAAACACCTATGCCATGCGTTATGTTGCCGGACAACCCGCCGAGCGGATTTTACCGCCGGGGTCGTTTGCGCATATTGGCCAGGCATTACCCGCAGGCGTTCCGTTAAGCAGTGAAGACCGCATTCGCGTGCTGGTATGGAATATTTTTAAACAGCAGCGCGCAGAATGGCAGTCGGTGCTGAAGAATTTTGGCAAAGATGCGCATCTGGTATTATTACAGGAAGCGCAAACCACGCCTGAACTGGTGCAGTTTGCGACCGCTAACTACCTTGCTGCCGATCAGGTTCCTGCCTTTGTGCTGCCTCAGCATCCCTCTGGCGTCATGACGCTCTCTGCTGCTCATCCTGTTTACTGTTGTCCATTGCGCGAGCGTGAGCCTATTTTACGGCTGGCGAAATCGGCTCTGGTAACGGTGTATCCGCTGCCTGACTCTCGATTATTAATGGTGGTGAATATCCACGCGGTTAACTTTAGCCTCGGCGTCGATGTTTATAGTAAGCAGTTACTTCCCATTGGCGATCAGATCGCTCATCACAGCGGTCCGGTTATTATGGCCGGCGATTTCAATGCCTGGAGCCGTCGACGGATGAATGCGCTGTACCGCTTTGCGCGTGAAATGTCGCTGCGCCAGGTACGTTTTACTGACGATCAGCGCCGACGCGCGTTTGGTCGCCCTCTCGATTTTGTGTTCTATCGTGGTCTGAACGTGAGTGAAGCCTCTGTGCTGGTCACCCGTGCATCCGATCACAACCCGCTACTCGTTGAATTCAGTCCCGGCAAACCTGAACAATAACGGTGTGTCAGGTCTGCCGTAGGGCAGGCCTGTGATGGTTGCCCTTCCTATTTCACAACAACCGAAGGACAACACAATGACAACACGCTCTCACCATGACAACGTCGAAAAACAGTTTGGCTCTCAGGCTAATGCCTATTTAACCAGTGCGGTGCACGCCTCTGGTCGTGACTTGCTGCGTCTGGGGGAAAGGTTGTCGGCATTTCCGCAGGCCCGTGTGTTGGATATGGGATGTGGAGCGGGGCATGCCAGCTTTGTAGCCGCGCAACACGTAAAGCAGGTTGTGGCTTATGATTTATCGTCGCAGATGCTTGAGGTGGTCGCTGAGGCGGCAAAAGACAGAGGCCTGGAGAATGTCGCCACACGCCAGGGTTATGCCGAAAGTCTGCCATTTGAAGATAGCGAATTTGATGTGGTAATTAGCCGCTATTCTGCGCATCACTGGCATGATGTCGGACGCGCGCTGCGGGAAGTGAACCGCGTTCTGAAGCCCGGTGGTGTATTGATTGTGATGGATGTGATGTCGCCAGGCCACCCTGTACGTGATATCTGGTTGCAAACCGTGGAGGCGTTACGCGATACCTCGCACGTTCGTAACTATTCCAGTGGAGAGTGGCTGTCGTTAATCAACGATGCCAATTTGATTGCCGATACTTTGTTAACCGATCGCCTGCCGCTGGAGTTCAGTTCGTGGGTCGCGAGGATGCGCACGCCCGCAGCGTTGAGCGACGCGATTCGTGCATACCAACAAAGTGCTTCTGCAGACGTGAAAGCCTACTTTGCGTTACAGGAAGATGGCTCGTTTACCAGCGACACGATAATGGTTGAGGCACATAAAGCGGGATAAATAAAAAAGGCACTGGGGGGAATCCAGTGCCTTCATTTCTACAATGCTATCAGGAGTCCGGCATACCGTTGTTTTTCACAAACAACGTGAGCTGATCGCCTGGCTGTAGATTGTCCGTATCGCTGTTCCAGCGCATGACATCTTTGATGTTAACCCCGTGACGTTTGGCAATGCTCGACAGCGAGTCGCCTTTACGCACACGATAGGTGATGCTATCGCTGTTGTTCGCCAGACGCTGTGCGCTGGTACCCGCACCCACCGTCAGGTTTTGACCCACTTTCAGGGATGACCCGCGCAGGTTATTCCACTGCTTAAGGTCATTGGTGCTCACGCCAAGGCGTGACGCGACGCCAGAAAGCGTATCGCCAGAGCGAACTTTGTAGCTACGACTGTTCAGCGGCGTGTTATCCGCGACAAGCGTTGACTGCACGGCTGCAATTTCGCCTGAAGCCAGAGACTCACGCAGCTTCTCTGCATGCTTCTTTGGCACCATCACATATTGCGGGCCGCTGGCACCCAATGTGGAGCCTTTCACGCCTGCATTGAAGGTCTTCAGCTTGCTGACGGAAATACCCGCCATATCGGCAACCTGAGCCATCTCAACCGGGCTACTCAGGCGAACACGTGCCAACGCGCGGCTTTCGTCTGTTGTTGGCAGACGTACGCCATAGCGTTTGCTGTTTTTGAGTATATCGCTCAATGCCAGCATTTTAGGCACGTATAGCTTCGTTTCCTGAGGCAATGGCAACGACCAGAAGTCAGTGGGTTTACCACGAGCTTTGTTCGTTTTGATTGCCTTCATGACACGACCTTCACCGCTATTATAAGCAGCAACGGTCAGCAGCCAGTCGCCATCAAACATCTTGTTCAGACGCTGCATCATGTCCAGCGCGGCGGTGGTGGAAGCCACAACGTCGCGACGTGCATCATAACTGCGGGTCTGTTTTAAACCATAATTGCGCCCCGTGCTCGGAATGATCTGCCAAATACCTGCGGCATTGGCGCCAGACGTTGCGTGAGGATCAAAAGCGCTCTCCACTATGGGTAGTAGTACCAGTTCCATAGGCATGTTACGTTTCTTAACCTGCCCGGCTATCCAGTACATATACGGCTCTGCCCGTAAAGTTACATCGTGGAGATAGCTCTTATTGCGTAAATACTTCTGTTTCTGTTCGCGAATCCGGCTGTTTTCCGGAATTCCCATCTTTAGCTCGTCACCAATGAAAGCCCACAAATCTTGATCAGCAGCGATAGATGTTCCGTCGTCCATCCATCGCGCCTGACTTGTAAACTTTCCTGCTTCCCCTTGACCAGCTGCAGAAAGGCTCTGTGCGTGTTGTTGGACGTTACCAGTATTCTGGCACCCAACAAGCAGGACAGAGGCGAGTAATATCGCTTTTGCCTTCATGTGTGTGTCAATAGTTGCTTAAAAGACGACCGATCATAACGGCGAAGTTTTCAAAAGGCAACCCGGAATTGTCAGAACGTATCTTTCTTTGACCTTAACCAGGCAAAACGCTCTTCAGGTTGTTGCAATATTGTTTCTTTGTTTATTTCATTAATTAAATCAATATCTTCCGTTCTCAAAAAAAGATTATTTCGCCGCTCATTTTTCAGAATTACGGGTAGTGTCATTTGTTTTTTTACGCGTAACTCATTAACTTTACGATAATATTCATTTATGAACGAATCGTGCGGGAGAATGCTTAAGGAAAACTTCATGTTTGCTAATGTGTACTCATGTGCGCAACAAATTAATGTATCGTCAGGAAGTTCGTTTATTTTTTTAAGTGATTGATACATTTGAGTTGCTGTACCTTCGAAAAGTCGACCGCAACCGCCAGAAAAGAGCGTGTCACCACAAAATAAGTAAGGATGACTAAAGTAACAGATATGTCCTAAAGTGTGACCAGGAGTAGCAATTACCCTAAATTCATGCCCCAAAACGAGTGCAATATCGCCATCTTCGACTACGTGTGTCGTTCCCTTATCTTGCGTTTCAGCCGGTCCGTATACCACTATTTGTGGGAAATGTTGCAGGAGTTCTTTCACTCCACCCACGTGATCCTGATGATGGTGGGTTAGCAGAATGGCTTCCGGCACCCAGTTATGCTCTGCAATGGCTTTCAAAACAGGAGCCGCTTCACCTGGGTCCACAATCAGACAATGCTGGTCATTATTTGACAGGACCCAGATGTAATTGTCCTGAAATGCAGGAATACTGTTAAGATTCATAGATTACCTCTCAATGCGTAACGGAAGGTTGTGATGAAACCGGCAAGGATCCCTCAAACTGTCGTAGCGCCCGTTAGCTGGGATGATTTGCCCTGGGGCGAACACTATCGTGAGGCGCTGGAGTATCAGCTTAACCCGTGGTTTGCAAAAATGTACGGTTTTCATCTGCTTAAGGTTGGTAATTTAAGCGCAGAAATCGATTCTGAAGCGTGCGCGGTTTCTCATCAGGTAAATGTTTCTTTGCAGGGATCTCCCATGCAGGTGACGGCCGATCCTTTGCATCTTCCCTTTGCCGATAAGTCCGTGGATGTCTGTTTATTGGCCCATACGTTACCGTGGTGCTCCGATCCGCATCGCCTACTGCGTGAAGCCGATCGCGTGTTGATTGATGACGGCTGGTTGATTCTGAGCGGCTTTAACCCGGTAAGCTTGATGGGATTGCGTAAACTGGTGCCCGTATTGCGCAAGACATCGCCCTATAACAGTCGGATGTTTACCCTCATGCGTCAACTGGACTGGCTATCATTACTGAATTTTGAAGTGCTGCACTATAGTCGTTTTCATGTTCTGCCCTGGAACAAGAAGGGCGGGAAAATGTTAAGCGCCCATATTCCCGCGCTGGGCTGTTTACAGCTGGTGGTTGCGCGCAAGCGAACCATTCCGCTTACGCTCAACCCGATGAAACAAAATAAAAGCAAAACGCCTATCCGTCATGCCGTTGGCGCGACCCGGCAATACCGTAAACCGGACGCTTAAGCCTCAGTCTGATACCCAATATCATCCTGAGTCGGGCTCATGGCCGCGGTGCGCGCAAGCTCATCGCAGCGTTCGTTTTCCGGATGGCCCGCATGGCCTTTAACCCATTCCCATTTGATTTGATGCGGCCCCAGCGCGGCATCGAGACGTTTCCACAGATCGACGTTCTTCACCGGTTTTTTATCTGCTGTTTTCCAGCCGCGCTTCTTCCAGTTGTGGATCCACTGCGTAATGCCCTGGCGCACATACTGGCTGTCCGTGCTGAGTATTACTTCACACTGTTCTTTCAGGGCTTCCAGCGCAACGATTGCCGCCATCAGCTCCATGCGATTATTAGTGGTGAGGTTGTAGCCCTCGCTAAAGGTTTTTTCGCGCCCGCGATAGCGTAAAATCGCCCCATAACCACCAGGCCCTGGATTTCCCAGGCAAGAACCATCGGTGAAAATTTCTACCTGTTTAAGCATCTCTGGTAGACTTCCTGTTTTAGCAAATCGAAATCAAACGATAAGTCTGACATAAATGACCGTTATGAGCACTGGAATTACACGACAGATCGTCCTCGATACCGAAACCACCGGTATGAACCAGATTGGCGCCCACTATGAAGGCCACAAGATCATTGAGATCGGTGCGGTTGAAGTGGTGAACCGCCGCCTGACCGGTAATAACTTCCACGTTTACCTGAAGCCGGATCGGCTGGTGGACCCGGAAGCGTTCGGCGTACACGGAATCGCAGACGAATTCCTGCTCGATAAACCTACGTTTGCCGATGTAGCCGACGAGTTTCTCGACTACATTCGCGGCGCGGAGCTGGTCATCCATAACGCATCGTTCGATATCGGCTTTATGGATTACGAATTCGCGAAGCTCAAGCGTGATATTCCGAAGACGAATGAATTTTGCAAAATAACCGATAGCCTGGCGCTGGCGAGGAAAATGTTTCCTGGCAAGCGAAACAGCCTTGATGCGTTATGCTCGCGCTATGAGATAGACAACAGTAAACGAACCCTGCACGGCGCATTGCTCGATGCCCAGATTCTGGCCGACGTTTATCTGATGATGACCGGCGGGCAGACCACGATGGCGTTCTCAATGGAAGGCGACAGCCAGCAGCAGAATGACACGGGGATCCAGCGTATTGTGCGACAGTCCAGCAAACTACGCGTTGTTTTCGCTACTGATGAAGAGTTAGCGGCCCATGAGTCACGCCTTGACCTGGTGCAGAAGAAAGGCGGAAGTTGCCTCTGGCGGGCATAGTTTGTACGTTTACCGTATGAAAATGGCCATTCGGGTGATTTTTGCAGCAAACGATTAAAAACGTGAGAAAAAGCGTTGACGAGGCGCGAGGCAATCCGTAATATTCGCTTCGTTCCCAAGCGGAACACAACGCGGAGTGGTAGTTCAGTTGGTTAGAATACCTGCCTGTCACGCAGGGGGTCGCGGGTTCGAGTCCCGTCCATTCCGCCACTATTCAGAAAGCCTGAATCAGAAATGATTCAGGCTTTCGTCGTTTTAGCCCGCCAAAAATAATAATCTCATTACCATACTTTATCGACCGCGCCCGAGCTTTCGGGTGGGCAACACATCAGGTCATCCTTAACCCGACGCATATCCAGAAGGCGATTAACTCGCGAAGTGATTCATCACGCAGGCGAAGCGGGGTGAGAAGTTATCGCCAATAAGAACCGTTTCCTCATTCAGGTGCTTTAGCATATACAGCTTGTCGGCACGTTCGTAAGCGTCGAAGAAGAGATAGTCGACAGCGTCCGTTGCGTCATCATCGGGGGATTTTTCCCGACCATCGGGAGTGAGCATAAAAACGCCTGCGGTATGGCCGAGTGGACGGGCATAGCGAAAGAACAGTTTTCGGTTAACAGCGAACTCGCCGTCGTCACTTTTGAGTTTCCCCTGGACTGACAATGAAAGGTGTCCGGAGTTGTAGCTGGTTATCAGCATTATTCCGTGGAGTTCCTTTTTTGTATTCTGGATGTCGAGTATCGACGTGAATTCCGAGGAGCAGGAAAAACTGATTTCTTGTTTTTTCGCATTCCCGGCGATAATAAAAAAAGCGATAGCCGCTAGCCCAAAAATGGCAATCACGACTGACCATAGTAAAGGAGAGTGATCGCTTTCCTGCTTCATATCATTCCTCATGATGGCGATACTGGCTGATGCAATGGTAATAGCCGAGGTTTAGCCCGCATTCAGCGGCAAACGACCACTCAACCAGATTATGGTTGCTTGCCCAGGTATTGAGATACAGATCTTTTGGGTACGAACAGTTGGGGTTAATACCCACGGACTTGAAAATATCCAGCGCTTTTTTTTCGGTTATGGTGTCGGTGAGGGCGTTTCCTAATATATGCACACGGCATTGCTCGTAGTCGATAGTTCGCAGGATCGCCGCGTCCGTCATCGCGATTTCATTGGGTATCCATGTTAACCACGCTGTCGCCAGCACGGCGATGCCGGTAATTAACGTTGTTATCGTGACAGGCCACAGGTTTCGTTTCTTTTTCCTGGGCGTCAATGCAACATTGACTATTCTGGTGGGCGCTTGCGATTCCTCCAGTTGCTGAATATTGATACTGGCGTCGCTCATCCGAAATCCTATTCGCGGAATGGTGACGATCAGTTCTGCAGGATGGCCCGTAGACGTTATTGCTTTGCGCAGAAATGAAATGTGCTGATTGAGATTAGCATCCGTCGCTCTGGCGCCATTATGCTGGAAAACATTCCGCAGAATTTCATCGCGCGAGGATATCTCTTTACCATTTTGCAACAGATAGAGCAGTAATTGTGTTGCCACATTATTCAATGTGGCCATTTCACCAGATGCCAGGTCTTTTAGGGTATTTTTATGTGGTCTGAAAACTAAGCCTTCACCAATAATTACGGATTTAATTTTGTTTATTGGTATATGAGAAATCACTGATGTCTCCTTTAAAGCAGGATATCTCGCATTCGAGTGGGGGAAGCAATAGCATAACATAATTCATTTATAAAAAATGATTGCACCATAGATCGCTTTATTAATATTTATATAACAATCTCTTAATATATCTAATAGAATCCTCCAATCTCCTTCCTCTCTTTCACTATCTTATTGTCATTACTCGCTTTTGATGCCCAATTTCATTTTTACAAAACATTCATAAATACATTTTGCCTGTTCTTCTGGCTAAATAAAAAAATAGTTGATAGATAAAAACTCTATAAAAATTATAAATAATAGACATTAACACTGGTATTGGCGTGTTTTTTGGCTATTTTTTAGGTAAACGATCGCTCTAAAGACAGTGTTACAACACGATTCCCTGAGTTTGATTAATACCGGATTTTTGCATTGTGTCATTTTTTCGTCGACTTAATATAAGCCCCGAAACAGCGTAAACAACTGTGGGCGGTATTTCGGATGGAATACCAATGAAGTTCAAAATACAGGGTGGCTTGAGATGGATTGTTTGCAAGGAAATGCACTTCCGCCACCTGCAGATCAGGGTTTCCCTTGCATAAATTGTCTGTGGAAATAGATCGTCGGAATAACCAAAAAACAGATATAAGGTTAAGTAGTAATATGAAAATGAAAAACGTGGCTGTGGCTTGTGCGCTGATGGCGGGAATGACTTTTACTGCATCTTCTGCTTTCGCTGCAAAAAATGTTGAACCGACTAACGGTAAAATTCACTTCACTGGTTCTCTGGTTAATTCCGCATGCGGTCTGGCCCCAGAATCCAGCCCGGTGCAGGTTAATTTTGGTGAGATCCCAACTTCTCAGTTAAAAGACAACCAACGTGCTGGTGTTAAGCATGCCAAAATCGTTCTGCAGGGCTGCGATACAACTGTTGCGAAAACCGCCACAGTAACCTACACCCCGGCAACGATTGATACCGACAACAATGCGCTGGCTGCATTTACCTCGGGTACAGCAAAGGGCGCGGGCATCGGTATGATTGACAGTGGTAATCAGGATGTGAAATGGGGCGAAGCCGCATCTCAGGTCAACATTACCGATGGCGAAACCGACATTGATTTCGTTGCTTATCTGCAGGCCAACAACGCATCCGCAGCCGTAACCCCGGGTGACTTCGAATCTACCGTTAATTTCCAGATCGATTATCAGTAACGATCTGCTGCGGGCGCAATTATGCGCCTGCTTAACCCTTCCTGCGAATAACTGAAAGGAAATGCGGTGATGCCTAGATGGCGTATTTTACTGCTTTTTATCTTCATATCGCCTGCATGGGTTTTGGCTGACACCCATCGTCTTGTCAGTACGCCCGGCAAAATGCGCATGCGGGGAAATATTATTGAGGCTGCCTGTTATGTCGATCCACGCGACCGGTCGCTGCTGGTTGAATTTGATGACCTCTCAGCCAGAGATATTTCCGGAAAACCTGAAAAAGTATCTGCGCATGATTTCAGCATTCATTTGCTGGGATGTTCATTAGGGGATTCTCAACACCCTGGGAATCTGTTCCAACGCGCCAATATTACCTTTTCCGGCGCACCGGATAGTGACAATCCTGATTATCTGAGCGTGCAATCGGAAACTGAAAATTTAGCGATAGAAATATATGACGGCAAAGGCAAGCAAATTCATTTAGGTGAGCCATCACCGGATTATGCGCTTAACCCCGGGAAAAACACGCTCAATTTTACGGCTTATTTGATCTCCCGCGACGGAAGAATGACGTCTGGTGAATTTACTGCAGTCACGCATTTTGTTGTGAATTATCTCTGAGCTGCACAGCAATTCGGGTATCTGAAGGTTTGCGAACGAAAATGATCACGCTGAAAACAGATAAAAAACGTCTGGCGCTTTTAATTGCTCTGGTCTGTGCCTCTTCATGGGCTGAAGCGGATGAGTCTATTGAATTTAATACTGACGTCCTGGATGCCAGTGACAGACAAAATGTCGATTTACAGCGTTTTTCCGAAGGCAACTTTGTGACTCCCGGAGAATATCTGTTGGATGTTCGTATTAACAGCCAGGAGATCCCTCAGCAGTCGATCCGTTATATCGTTGATCCTGCCAACTCGCATAAATCCATGGCGTGCCTGACGCCGCAACAGCTCGAATTACTGGCGCTCAAAGAAGAGGCGCTGACCTATATTCATCCGATTAGCGCGACCTGCTATGACATTTCCCGCCTGCCGGGTGTGGTGCTGAATAATAGCGCAGGCGTACTGGACATTACCGTGCCTCAGGCATGGATGAAATATACCGATCCAGACTGGACGCCGCCGGAGCGCTGGGATAACGGCGTCGCGGGACTGATTTTCGACTACAGCGTTTCGGGCCAGGCCACACATTACGAACAAGGTGGCGATCATTACCGCTCACTGTCTGGTTATGGACAGACGGGCTTTAACCTCGGCGCGTGGCGCTTTCGTGGCCAGTATCAGGCCAATTATGCTTCGGATGAAAATCGTGGGCGTATCGACTGGGATCAGATCTATGCCTATCGCCCGTTACCGATGCAGGCTGCAAAACTGACGGTCGGTGAAATATATCTGAATTCCCAGGTGTTTGATTCAGTCCGATTTACCGGGGCTAACCTCGCCAGCGACGAGCGCATGCTACCACCGAATTTGCAGGGCTACGCGCCCGAAGTGCACGGCATCGCCCGCAGTAATGCGAAGGTCACCGTCAGTCAGCAGGGGCGTGTTATCTATCAAACCACCGTTCCTGCGGGGCCATTTAATATTCAGGATCTACACGGCTCGGTACGCGGCACGCTGGATGTTCGCGTCGAAGAGCAGGATGGCAGCGTACAAACCTTTCAGGTCAATACGGCCGATATCCCTTACCTGACGCGCCCGGGCTATGTTCGTTATAACGCCGCCGTCGGTAAGCCATCGCGTTATAACCACGACGTCCAGGGACCTGCATTTTATAGCGGTGATTTTTCATGGGGGGTCAGCAATGCGTGGTCACTGTACGGTGGCGCGTTACTGACTGGCGATCGCTATAACGCCTGGTCGATGGGGATTGGGCGGGATTTGAGCTGGCTGGGCGCGCTGTCGGCTGATGCGACGCAATCCGTGAGCCGGGTGAAGCATCAGGCTGAACAAAAAGGGATGTCCTTTAAGCTCAGTTATGCCAAAACCTTTGATGAATATAACAGCGCCATCACCTTTGCCGGTTACCGTTTTTCACAGCGTAACTTCCGCACCTTCTCGCAGTTCCTCGACGAGCAGTATGAAAATAACAACAGCGCCGGCAACGAAAAAGAGATGTACACCATCACCGGTAACAAGACCTTTTTTGCTGACGACCCGCAATTAGCGACCACGCTGTACCTGACCTATACCCACCAGAATTACTGGGATCGTGGCTCTCAGGATCGTTACGGGATGTCGATGGGGCACAGCTTTTCGTTCGCAGGCATTCAGGGGATCAGCGCCAACCTTGCCGCTTACCGCTCTGAGTATCAGGGCAAACGGGACGACAGCCTTTCGCTGTCCATTTCGGTGCCATGGAGCGATGGCCGCTCAATGGATTATGAAGTGCAAAACAGCGGCAGCCAGACCAGTCAGATGGTTTCGTATTCCGATAACCGCGACCGTAACAATCCATGGCGACTGCGCGCAGGGGTTTCCGGTGAAGGGCACACCGCGTTTGATGGCTACTACAAGCATCGCAGCATGATGGCGGAACTGGAATCTAACGTCAGCTGGCAGCAATCACGCTATTTCTCCGTTGGCGGCACGATGCGCGGCGGCTTTACCGCAACGCGTCATGGTGCGGCACTACACAACAGCCAGGCGTCGATGAATACCGCCAGGGTGATGGTTGATACCGACGGTGTGGCGAATGTACCGCTGAACGGCGAACAGGCGCACTCAAACCGCTTCGGTATTGCCGTCGTACCGGACGTCGTCAGCTATCACAGCTTTGATACCCGTATCGATGTGGACGCAATGGACGAGGACATTTCCGCGACTAAAGCCATTGTCACCAACACTCTGACGGAAGGCGCGATTGGTTATCAGCGCTTCGCCGTGGCGCAGGGGCAAAAAATGATGGCGCTGCTGCGCCTGAAAGATGGTTCGGTACCGCCGTTTGGTGCCGAAGTGTTTAACGCCAACGGTGTCAGCGTCGCCATGGTGATGGAAAACGGCATGGCCTGGATTGCGGGTGTGAATCCAGCCGAGCGTCTTTCTGTTGCCTGGGGCGGTCGCGCGCAGTGTCACTTACAGGTGCCGCAACAAATCAACCCGGAAGGTAACGTGCTGTTGCCTTGTGAATAATATCAATAACCTGAATGAATTTTGTCATGAAAAATCAAGCATTTTACTCCGTGCAGCGTTGGCTCAAACCCGTGGTCTGCGGTCTGCTTTTTATTGCAGAGATCAACGCCTCATGGGCGGGCATTGCACTTGACCGTACCCGTCTGATTATCACCGGTGATGCGCGATCTGTCAGTGCGAACTTAACCAACACCAGTCCGAGCATTCCGTTTCTAGCTCAGTCGTGGGTGGAAGACGCCAATGGAACAAAAATTACCTCGCCGTTGATGGTTTTACCGCCGCTACAACGGATTAACGGCGGGCAAAAGGGCATTGCGCGTGTGACAAAAACCAGCGGTATTAACGCTCTGCCGCAGGATCGCGAAAGTCTGTTCTACCTGAATGTGCGTGAAATTCCGCCCAAGCCGGATAAGCCGAACGTACTGCAACTGGCGATGCAGTCGCGAATCAAACTGTTCTACCGTCCGACCGCCATCGTGCCGGAAACACCGGGCGCCGTGTGGCAAAACCAACTGGTCTTTCATAAGCAGGGGCAGCGCTGGAGTGTGGATAACCCAACGCCGTACTTCGTTACCTTAATCGGCTTAAGCCGCAAGCCTGAAGCGCAGGGCGGCGACAGGCTGACTGACTTCCCTGGGATTATGGTTTCACCAAAGTCCTCTCTCGATTTCAGCGTGACCGACGGCAGCGTTAGCCAGTTCAGCATGATGTACGTGAACGATTTTGGCGGTCATCCCGAATTGAAATTCAGCTGCACAGGCAATGTGTGTAAAGCATTGCCGATGGAGCAACAGCCCCGGTAACAGGATTCATAAATGAAAAAGATGCTTTGCGCTCTGCTGATGGCGGGCATGGCCTGCTCGGTTCAGGCCACAAGCGGTCGCCAGGATATGAGCAACGTGTCCGGCGAGTATGGCAACGTCCGCTTTCATGGTCGGGTGTTCGTTTCGCCGTGCGTGCTGGATATGGCCTCCCGCGATCAGACTATCGATCTTGGTGATATTTCCGCCAGCCGATTTCGCCAGGGCGGCGATCGCAGCGATCCGGTATTGGTCACGCTATATCTGAATGGCTGTTTAAAGGGCTCCGGTCATACCTTAAGGGATTTCCCCGGGCAGACCAGTGAGATGCCTGAGCTTGCGCACAGCACGGTGGAGCGTGGTGTTTCGATGACGCTAATGGCTGAAGGCGCACCGGAAAACAGCGATTTGGGGCGCATTCGTGGCGATGTTCGCGGCGCGGGCATCCGGCTACTGACTGAACGTAACCAGTTAATCCACCTGAACCAACCGCAACGCATGTGGATCCTCAAACCGGGCGATAACGCCATTCATTTTCTTGCCGCGCTGGAATCTTTTGGGCGAGAGGTGACCGCCGGAGAATTTAACGGTCTGGTCAGACTCAAGCTGGAGTATCTATGAGTGTATTACGTAACACGCTGTTGTGGGTGGTGCTGGCAGGCTGTCCGTTGGCCGGGCAGGCATTTACACAGGGAGAAGGTGAGCCGGAAGGTGGGTCGCCGCATCAGTACGATATTGAACTGAGCTCGCTGGATGTCAGCAAAAACCACGTGGGGGGCAGAACGGAGCCGTTCCCATGGAATCTGGGCGGTTGGTATGTGGTGAATTTCTATTGCGAACAGGCTGACATCTCCCGAGCACCAATTTACTACACCACCACAACCACGATGCCGCCTTCAAATCAGGGGGCGAACCGTTTTCGGCTAAACGAGTATCTGGATGTGGAAGTTCAGGTGTGGGTTGCAGGGGGCTATAAAAAATATGTGCAGGCGCCTTTTACCAACGTTTCAAACCGCAACAGCAACAACAGCTGTAAAAAGCGTAAGGGCTACACGCGAGCGACTAACGTTGAAAGTGGTTCAAAAGGGAAAGTGACGTTTATTGTCACTAAACCCATTATCAATGGCATCAATATCACTTCCCAGTCGCTGGTGGAGGTGGCCGGGCGTATGGGAAGCGCGGGACCTACGCCAACCACGGCGATTTCTCGCGTGGTGATTAAATCCGGGCTGATTACCGTCCCGGACAAATGCACCTTCAACCGGGGAGACAAAATCAGCATTGAGTTTGGCGATCTGCCTGGATCCGCTGCCCGGCTCAACGGCACTAACTACAGCAAGTCGGTCCCTATACATGTGGTCTGTGAAGGCGGGAGCTTCGATCAGGGCGCGCTGAACATTAATCTTGGTATACAAACGACCACGGCGTCAGGCACGGCGGGGTTTAACGGTAATCTCCTTGGCACGCTGAGCGGCGGACAAAAGCGCGACGATCTCGGCATTATGCTTAAAGACGAAAGTGGTGGCACCGTCGTGCCCAATCAATTCTACAACGTGAAGGGGTTTTACCAGAATCAGGGCGACTGGAATCTCACCGCCGCGCCGGTGGCAAAGCCGGGCGTGGGAAGCGTGAAAGAAGGTGAATTTGAAGCCTCTGCCACCGTTGTCGCGCAGTTTCAGTAGGGGGATGTCATGAGATTCTCGGCGTTATTCGCGACCAGTATGTTACTGCTAGGTGGCATGGCGCAGGCCGACACCAAACTGGTCGGCGGCGATATGTATTTTCACGGCACCATCAGAGCCCTGGCCTGCAGCCTTGCACCGGGAGGCGACAAAATCGAGGTCGATTTCAAGCAAATCGCGACACAGGATCTCTATCTCTCGGGGCGCAGTAAGCCGGAAAAATTCAGCATCCAGTTACGCGACTGCAACCCGGAGGTTTTCCGTGGGATCTCGGTTACCTTCAGCGGTCGTGAGGATGCGGAGCTGACCGATCATCTGGCGCTGGATAGCAGTGAACAAGGCGGTGCGTCAGGGATCGGGATTGGGATGAGCGAAGAGGACGGCACGGCAATCCGCCTTGATGAGAGCACGTCAGTCAAAGAGATAACAGAAGGTTCGATGACGCTGAATTTCTTGGCGTGGGTCGCAGCGGAGCCATCGGCGATAAAAAATCAGTCTCTCGAATACGGTCCGTTCAGCGCCAGCGGGACCTGGACGTTGAACTACCAGTAGCATGATGAACGTACTGAATCGCATTGCGCCGCTGCCTGCGCAGAAATTATTGCTCGGTATTAGTCTGTTTTTCTGGTGTGGGGCCATGCATCTCTACTGGCCGAACAACGGCGGCAGCGGTCTGTCGTTGCCGCTTAATATTACGAGCTGGATCTACGCAGTTGTACTGTCTGCAAGCGTATTGATGCTGGTGCCTCGTCAACGCTGGCGCATCACTGTGCCCGCTGCGGGTTTTACAGTCGGGGCGTTTATCCTGACGTTGCTTTGCCTGCTAACGCCTGATGTCTGGCAGGCCGAGGCACTGCTGGTGGCGGGGGCGTTACTGGGCGGTGTGAGCGTCTATCTGGTCACATTACAAATTCCGCTCACGGCAAACACCTTAACGGCACTGCTGGCTCTGCTATGGGGAGCGTGCGTCATTGAATGTCTGGCGTTTGTCTATCAGTACTGGCATTTGCCGGGCGTTGAATACTGGGAGTTTGCCTGGCGGCGCGGTACGCGACCCTACGGGATATTTCAGCAGGTCAACCTGATGGCCAGCTTCACGGCATGCGGTGTGCTGCTGTCAGCGCCGCTCTTTTTACGTCTGCACCGCGGGTATCGAATTGCCATTGGGATAGGCCTGGTAATGATGGGATTTGTGCTGCATGAATCTCAGTCGCAAACCGGCTACCTGTCTCTGGTAGTCGGTGAAGTGCTGCTGCTGGCGGTTTTCCCGGCGCAATGGCGCACGCTACTGCTGCTTCTACTGCCGCTGGCGTTAGGCGTGGCGATAGGGGCCACGGCCCGCCATTTTTTGTCTGTGGTCACGGTCGATCATCTGACGACTTCTCAAGTGCGCTGGACGGTGTTGAAAACGTCGCTGGCATTATTTGCCGAACGCCCGTGGATGGGGTGGGGCGTGGGCAGTTTTGCTGCCGTGTTTCTCGAACGCGCGGGGCCATTGGGGCTGGGCAGCATTTCGCATCCGCACAACGAACTGGTGCTGTGGTTGGTGGAGGGTGGTCTGGTTGGGCTGGCGGGGGCACTCTGTTTTATAGCGGGTGGTTTATGGCTCTGGCTGCACGGTAATTGCTGGCGTCGCGCCAGCCTGGTGGCGGCACTGCCGGTGGTTATTCATATGTTGACGGAATACCCCGTCCGGCAGTCAACGCCACACTGGCTGCTGTTGATCCTGCTGCTTCGATGTGCAGACAGCGCGCGAACGGGAATACGCCTGGCGCTTACGTCAACGTCGCTGATTCGCGCGGCAGGGTTTATCTCGTTACTGACCATCGCGCCATTGCTGCTTCTCACGCTGCACACGCAACAGCAATTGACGCTGGCGGAGAGGCAGTCAACGCAGTGGCATCTTGCCGAACAGCTCCCTGTAGGAGGCTGGCTTCTTACCAGTCGCTATCGGTTTGATGTCCAGATGGGGTATCTGCAACGGTATCAGCGTACCCGGGACGCACGTTGGCTGGAGGCGGTTCGCCGCTGGGCGCCTGACTATGTGCGCGTTCACCCAGACCCTAATGTCTCCTTCACGCAAATCATACTGGCGTTGCAACAGCGCGACCTGGTCGAGGCGCATCGTCTGGCGACGCGCTTTTGCCTGATATACCCAAACGATCGCCGTATCCCGTGGCTGCAGGATGCACGACGTCCTTTTAATAAAATAATGGAATGATATGAACAGTTTCAGCGAACAGGCCCGTTATGTGCCAGAACTTCCCCGCAACGCCGAGCTGCTGCGGATCACCGGGATCCGTTTGCAGCGCATTCATTTTTTTGATGACGCATCGCTGGATGTCTGTGAGGTGTTAAGCCAGGTACGCACACCGCTCCCACTGGATCTGTTTTTCAAGCACCTTTCCATTGCGGCAAAACAGCAGCTTTTTCTATGGCAAATGCAGCGGGTGCTGGCCCTCTCTGGAAGCTATTCGCTGAATTTATCCGTCAGGATGCTGACCAGTCTGTCATGGATCACACGTCTCACAAAGCAGGTGCATCAGGGGAGGATTGTTATTGAAATTCAGGATCCGGGCTCCATGATGCGCCTGGATAAGGCAGAGCAGCAGGCCGTATGCATTGCCGTAAAAACGCTGGTACGTCACGGGTTTCGCGTGTGGCTGGATGATGTTTCGCCTGAGCTATTTTTTGTCTGGCGGCTGTCGGGCATCCGTTTCGATGCCATCAAAATTGAAAGTGGAATGTTTCATCAGTTCAGAACATCGGAGTGGCAGTTGAGGGTTCTGGTCAATCAATTTCGTGGGCTGGGTGAACGGGTTGTCATTGAGGGAGTAGAAACGCCACAGGATTATGCCATTTGCCGTATGAGCGGCGCAGATGCTGTACAGGGCTTTCTGTTTGAGCAGGAAATTTTACCGAAAAGCCTGAATCATTGCTGACTCAGGCTCTGACAATTACTCGCTCAGCGTCTGTGCGATATCTTTTTGCACCTGCTGGCGCTGTTCTGGGGTCAGCACTTTGTTCAGGTCAAAATAGTATTTTACGCGATAATAACGCGCCTGCTGTTCGATGTTGCTGAACGCTGAAAGCTGTTTCTGAACGGCAGCTTCATCCCATTTCCCGGACTTGATGACGTCAATCAACGCGCCGTCTTTAACATCTTTCACCGAAATCTGGCTTACGTTGGTTTCAAGCTGCTGGTGCAGTTTTTTAATCTGCGCCACCTGGTCGTTGGTCAGCTTAAGATGCTGAACGACCGGGTCCTGAGCTGGAGCAGGAACATTGGATACGTTTGCTGCAAGCGTACTAAAAGAAGCGCCCGCTAAGGTAGCCGCCAGCAAAGTCATGCGTAAGAAGTTCTTCATTATTGAAATCCTGATAAGGAAATTATCGACATTGTCTGCCACTCGCTGGTTACGAGTGATTATCCTTTGCAGAATACGATGCCCGCCGCATGTCGCCACGCGAATTTGTTTTGCGGTTGGTTACGGAGTGAAACAATCCCGCCACAAGAAACGTAGTGCAGCGGGAGTGAAGGCGATAGTTATAGCGTGAACGGGTCGGCGTCCTGCCAGGCGGGAAACTTCTCGCGATACTCGCGCAGCGCTGAGAGTGACAGTTCGGCGTCAATGCGTGTGGCCTGATGCGGCTCGGCGGTGGCAATAATCTCACCCTGCGGATTAATCACCCGGCTGTCACCGCGATAATGATGCCCGTTACCGTCTGTGCCCACGCGGTTACATCCTGCTACATAAGCCTGGTTCTCAATCGCCCGTGCGGCAAGCAGAAGCTGCCAGTGCAGCGAACGCGGCGCAGGCCAATTGGCAACATACAACGCCAGGTCGTAATCGTTGCGATTGCGCGACCATACCGGAAAACGCAGGTCATAACAGACCAACGGCAGAATGCGCCAGCCGCGCCATTCAACAATAACGCGCGCGTCACCCGCCTGGTAATGCTGATGCTCATCCGCCATGCGGAACAGATGGCGCTTGTCGTAGAAATGCACATTACCTTCTGGCTCAACCAGAAAAAAGCGGTTTACCGGGCCGCGTTCAGACTGGATAGCAGCGCTGCCCGCGATCAGGGCGTTGGTCTGTTGCGCCTTGACGCGCATCCAGCTTACGACTTCTTCTTGCGGCAACGATTTATTTGCCGCTTCCATGGCAAATCCGCTGGTAAACATCTCGGGCAACACGATGACATCACGTCCGGCGACGGTTTCCAGTTGTCGGTCAAAATGGCGCAGGTTGGCCGGGCCATCCATCCAGATCAAGGGTTGTTGCAGCAGAGTAATTTTCAAACCAGGCACGATCGAGGCTCCTCGTTGAACAACATTTTGACACTGTAGCATGAGCATTAATGAAAATGTGGCAATAAAAAGCCCCGCATTAAGCGGGGCTAAACGTTGTGCGTATATCGTTATGCGGCTTCGACTTTACGCACTTTCTCTGGCAGCTTTACCGGCTGAGTCGCCAGCTCCTCGGGTTCAAAGTCATCCACGTTGATACTGCGCAGGCGGCTCGCTTCGGCTTTCACCAGAATCGCGGCTTCATCTTTATCAATCAGCCCTTTCGCCAGCGCATTGTGCGCCAGTTCGTCGAGACGGGTAAATGGCAGGTTTTTACCCAACTCTTTACAGATCCGCTGGTGGATAGGGTCGGCTGCAATGACATCCAGCAGCGCCTCTTCCAGCAAACCAACCGGGTTATGCTCGCTTGGCGTCAGATATTGACCGCGACCAATACGAGAACGAGTAGCACTTGGAACCTGCAAAATCTTCGCGACTTTATGGTCCAGCTTGTCAGACGGTGCGTCGTAGTGGCGACCGGTCGGGAAGATAACCACGTTCAGCAAGCCCGCGACCAGACGGTTCGGGAAGTTTTTCAGCAGATCGTCCATCGCCTGTTCCGCTTTGTACAACGCATCCTGAACTCCCCAGTGAACCAACGGCAGGTCCGCTTCATTACGGCCTTCATCGTCATAACGTTTCAGTACCGCAGAGGCCAGATACAGCTGACTTAACACATCGCCCAGACGCGCGGAGATACGTTCGCGGCGCTTCAGGCTACCGCCCAGTACGGCCATGGACACATCTGAAAGCAGGGCCAGGTTGGCGCTCAAGCGGTTCAGGTGCTGGTAGTAACGTTTGGTCGCATCGCCGGTTGGCGTGCTGCTGGTTAAGCCACGCGTCAGACCAAGCCAGAAGCTGCGCACTTTGTTACTGCCAACGTGACCGATGTGTTTGAACAGCAGCTTGTCGAACGCATTCACATCGTTACTCTGTGCCGCAGCCATCTCTTCCAGAACATACGGATGGCAGCGAATCGCACCCTGACCGAAGATCATCATGCTACGGGTCAGAATGTTGGCACCTTCAACGGTAATGGCGATTGGCGCACCTTGATAAGCGCGGGCGAGGAAGTTGCTTTCGCCAAGCATAATGCCTTTACCGCCAGTGATATCCATAGCATCGATGATTGACTGCTGCCCGCGGTGGGTACAGTGATATTTCACGATAGCCGACAGCACCGCCGGTTTTTCACCCAGCATAATGCCGTAGGTAATCAGTGATGCCGCAGCGTCCATCACGTATGCGTTACCGGCAATACGTGCCAACGGCTCTTCAATACCTTCCATCTTGCCGATGGAGATTTTGAACTGGCGACGAATGTGCGCATACGCGCCGGTGGCCATTGCGACCGATTTCACGCCGCCCGTCGAGTTAGACGGCAGGGTAATACCACGTCCTACAGACAGACATTCCACCAGCATGCGCCAGCCCTGACCGGCCATTTTCGGACCACCGATGATGTAATCAATCGGTACAAACACATCTTTACCGAGGGTCGGACCGTTCTGGAACGGCACGTTCAGCGGGAAGTGACGACGCCCAATTTGTACACCCGGCGTTGAGGTTGGGATCAGCGCACAGGTTATACCGAGATCTTCTTCACCACCCAGCAGTTTTTCCGGATCAGAGAGTTTAAATGCCAGACCCAGTACCGTGGCGATAGGGGCCAGCGTAATATAACGTTTGTTCCAGGTCAGGCGCATACCCAGCACCTGTTGGCCCTGCCAGTCACCCATACAAACCACGCCGGTATCAGGGATCGCCCCTGCGTCGGAGCCTGCTTCCGGGCTGGTCAGAGCAAAGCATGGGATCTCCTGACCGCGAGCCAGACGCGGCAGGTAATGATTTTTCTGCTCTTCGGTGCCGTAATGTTGCAGCAGTTCGCCTGGGCCTAATGAGTTAGGTACGCCAACGGTGATCGCCAGGATCCCGGAAACGCCGGAGAGTTTCTGCAGAACGCGAGCCTGAGCATATGCTGAGAATTCCAGCCCGCCGTACTCTTTCTTAATGATCATCGCGAAGAAGCGGTGTTCTTTCAGATATGCCCACAGTTCCGGCGGCAGATCCGCGAGTTCGTGAGTGATCTGGAAGTCGTTCGCCATGCGGCACGCTTCTTCCACTGGACCATCAATAAACGCTTGTTCTTCAGCGGTCAGATGCGGTTGAGGATAGTTATGCAGTTTTTTCCAGTCAGGCTTGCCCTGGAACAGGTCACCTTCCCACCAGGTTGTACCGGCATCAATCGCTTCTTTCTCAGTACGCGACATCGGTGGCATGACTTTACGGAAGCCGCGGAACACCAGCGCAGAGATCATGGATTTGCGCATCGGCGTAAAGTTAAACGGCACGAGGATAATGGCCAGAGGAACCAGCAGCCAGACTGACCACAGGCCAGCCACGCCAAGCGCAGCCGTCCAGGCGAGCAAAATTAAACTGCTGAGGAATAAGCTCACGCGGTGATAAAACAGAACGCTGAGCAGAACAACCGTAGCGATAATACTCAAAATCATCATAACGAAAAGCTCCCTTGCTTGTAGGAGGTCTGACCACTTGTGATGATATGTTTGTAGTGGATGTAAATTCTTTTAGCAATGTGTTTACAAAATAATTACAACAAAGCTCACATTGTTGCTGTTTTAACCGGCACAAAAAATCAAAAGCGACAGCCATTCCTGTGGCTTGGACTTCTCGCTGGTAGCGCTATCCGGTACACTGCGTCTTGTCATTTACATTCATGCTGAAGGATATCCTCATGTACCAGGATCTTATTCGTAACGAACTGAGCGAAGCGGCGGAAACGCTGGCTAATTTTCTTAAAGATGACGCCAATATTCACGCCATTCAGCGCGCGGCGGTTCTGTTGGCAGACAGCTTTAAAGCGGGCGGTAAGGTGCTTTCTTGCGGTAACGGCGGTTCCCATTGTGACGCGATGCACTTTGCCGAAGAGCTGACCGGACGCTATCGTGAAAACCGTCCTGGTTATCCGGCGATCGCTATCTCTGACGTCAGCCATATCTCCTGCGTCAGCAACGATTTCGGTTACGATTATGTGTTCTCTCGCTACGTAGAAGCCGTGGGTCGTGAAGGTGATGTCCTGTTAGGTATCTCGACTTCGGGTAATTCCGGTAACGTAATTAAAGCGATTTCCGCAGCGCGTGAGAAAGGGATGAAAGTGATCACCCTGACCGGTAAAGATGGCGGAAAAATGGCGGGCAGCGCGGATATCGAAATTCGCGTGCCGCACTTTGGCTACGCTGACCGTATTCAGGAAATTCATATCAAAGTGATCCATATCCTGATCCAGCTGATCGAAAAAGAGATGGTTAAACCATAAGAAGACGATTGCCGGATGGTGGCTAAAGCCTTATCCGGCCTACATGAGCGCCACGTAGGCCTGATAAGCGCAGCGCCATCAGGCAGTTCACGGTTTTAAGGTAGGTGATGTATGTGCGAACTGCTCGGGATGAGCGCCAATGTGCCAACCGATATCTGCTTTAGCTTCACCGGGCTGGTTCAGCGCGGCGGAGGGACTGGGCCGCACAAAGACGGCTGGGGTATTACGTTTTATGAAGGTAAGGGCTGCCGTACATTTAAAGATCCGCAACCCAGCTTTAATTCGCCTATCGCCAAACTGGTACAAGACTACCCCATCAAATCCTGTTCCGTGATTGCCCATATTCGTCAGGCGAACCGTGGCGAAGTGGCGTTGGAAAATACCCATCCCTTTACCCGCGAATTGTGGGGACGCAACTGGACCTATGCTCATAATGGACAGCTCAGTGGCTATAAATCGCTGGAAACCGGAAATTTCCGCCCGGTCGGGGAAACCGACAGCGAAAAAGCTTTCTGCTGGCTGCTCCACAAGCTGACGGAGCGTTATCCGCGCACGCCGGGCAATATGACGGCAGTGTTTAAATATATCGCAATGCTGGCAGGACAGCTGCGGGAGAAGGGCGTCTTCAACATGCTGTTGTCTGACGGACGCTATGTGATGGCCTTTTGTTCGACCAACCTGTTTTGGATCACGCGTCGTGCGCCGTTTGGCGTGGCGACATTGCTGGATCAGGATGTGGAAATCGATTTTAGTTCAGAGACCACACCCAATGATGTGGTCACCGTGATTGCCACTCAACCGTTAACCGGCAATGAAACCTGGCAAAAGATTATGCCAGGCGAGTGGGCATTATTTTGTCTCGGGGAGCGTGTAGTTTGATGCCAGTTGCGGCTGAACCACTTCGTGACTCAACGGCTTGCTGACGACGTAACGACCATTGACGACAGAAACGGTCGGTGGTTTACGTGTTTGTTCAAAGTAATCGTATCCCGGCTTTAACTGGGCCCAGAAATCTTTGTAATACGAGAACTTATGGCGTTGCATGTTGGCATCGGTCATGCGGAACGGGTAAATGCTAACCTGTACGCTGGACTGCCCGAACACCAGAGCACCGGTCACAAACTGGAAAATCTCATCAATGCCGTTGTCGGTCATTGCGTAGCAGCCGACGGAAACACAGGCACCGTGGATCATCAGGTACTTACCTTCATAACCGTGTGCGCGGTCATAGGCATTAGGGAAACCAATGTTAATCGCTTTATAGAAGCGACTATCTGGTTTCAGCTGTCCACGCTGAACGCTGTAAAACCCTTCCGGACTTTTGAAATCACCCTGACGCTGCTTCGGACCTAAGCCACCGGAATAATTACAGATCTTATAACTGTCGAGCAATTGATACTGTTCGCCCATCTTGACGTACAGATCCAAGGTTCGCTCTTCTTTGAAGATCTGGATATAAACGGGGGAGCCCATTAATTGCTGCTTATATTCTTTGCTGACAGGCGTAGTCGGGCTGCTGCTGCTCAGCAAACCGGCAAATGAAACGCACGGCAATAAAAGCATCGCAAGAAAAAATGCGATTTTACGCATACTGCTTATTCCTTGATAAAACGATCACACACGCCAGGACGGCAAAAAGAATCCCCAAATCGGATAAATCTGGATCTGGAGCGCTCACATTAGCACCAAGAGAGTTTTTCGCAAGTCTCTCGTGCGGCGTTTACACTTTAGTTTTTCTTTATACGGAAAATTGCGCTTAAAGGCAGTCAGACACTGGCGTATTTTGCTGGTTACTGCGCTTCATTGGGTCTTATTCGTGCTGGATGGATAATGGGTCTGGAACGGCCCAGCATTAGGTACAACCAGACTTCTCACAACATAAAAATACTGTATACTTAAACAGTGATGTGGGAGACAAACGATGCGTAAAATCATACATGTCGATATGGACTGCTTTTTCGCGGCGGTGGAAATGCGCGACAACCCCGCCCTGCGTGATATTCCCATTGCTATTGGCGGCAGTCGAGAACGTCGGGGGGTCATCAGCACGGCCAATTACCCGGCGCGCAAATTTGGCGTGCGTAGCGCAATGCCAACGGGAATGGCATTAAAGCTGTGTCCGCATCTCACTTTATTACCTGGTCGTTACGAGGCCTATAAAGAAGCCTCCCGCCAGATTCAGGCTATTTTCTCCCGCTATACCTCGCTGATAGAACCACTTTCGCTGGATGAAGCCTATCTGGATGTGACCGACAGCACCCACTGCCACGGCTCAGCTACGCTGATCGCTCAGGAAATCCGCCAGACAATTTTTAACGAGTTACAGTTAACCGCCTCTGCCGGAATTGCGCCGGTAAAATTTCTGGCAAAAATAGCTTCCGATCTCAACAAACCCAATGGGCAATATGTGATTACCCCTGCCGATGTTCCTGAATTTCTCAGAACATTGCCGTTAGGCAAAATTCCCGGCGTTGGCAAAGTCTCCGCCGCTAAGCTGGAATCAATGGGATTACGTACCTGCGAAGATGTTCAAAAATACGACCTGGCAATGCTGCTCAAACGCTTCGGCAAGTTTGGTCGCGTGCTGTGGGAGCGCAGTCAAGGGATTGACGAACGGGACGTCAACAACGACAGGCTGCGTAAATCCGTCGGCGTGGAGCGTACGCTGGCGGAAGATATTCACGAGTGGTCGGAGTGTGAGGCGATAATTGAACGGCTCTATCCTGAACTGGAACGGCGTCTGGCAAAGGTAAAGCCGGATCTGCTGATCGCTCGCCAGGGGATAAAACTCAAGTTTAATGATTTTCAGCAGACTACGCAGGAGCACGTCTGGCCGCGCTTAAATAAAGATGACTTAATTACGACAGCGCGCAAGACCTGGGACGAGCGTAGGGGAGGGCGAGGTGTCAGGCTGGTGGGGTTACACGTCACGCTGCTGGATCCACAAATGGAAAGACAGCTACTGTTGGGGCTGTGACTCAGAACAATTGCCGGATGTCGGCGTAAACGCCTTATCCGGCCTACAAACCAGCGTGCAGGCCAGATGGCTACGTAACAACTTTATCCGGCCTACAAATCAGCATGTAGGCCAGATAAACGTAGCGTCATCCGGCATTTAGCGCAGAATCTTACTTCGCCGGAATAGACTTCAGCAGTTCAGTCAGCAGCGTCCAGTAATGGCCGACGCTTTCTATATGAACCTGCTCATCCGGGGAGTGCGGACCGGTGATAGTTGGCCCGATGGAAACCATGTCCATATCTGGATACGGTTTCTTGAACAGACCACATTCCAGACCAGCGTGGATGATCTGGATATTCGGCGTTTTGTTGAACAGACGCTGATAGGTTTCACGAACCAGGTGCATAACCGGAGAGTTAGCATCCGGCTGCCAGCCTGGGTATCCGCCTTTTGCCTGGGTTTTCGCGCCAGCCAGTTTACCCAGTGAATCCAGCATGCTCACCACGTAGTCTTTACCGCTGTCGATCAGGGAACGGATCAGGCAGTGAATTTCAACGTTGTCGTCAGTCATGGTGACAACGCCGACGTTCAGAGAGGTCTCAACCACGCCTTTGGCGACGTCAGAGTTGCGGATTACGCCGTTCGGGGTGGCGTTCAGCAGACGCACAAAGCTGTCGCGAGACTGAGCGGTCAGCGCGGCTTTGTCTTGAGTTACGGCATCCAGCAGCAGAGCCAGGTTCTTCTCTTTGGCTTCCAGTTCGTTTTTCAGGATTTCCTGATAGGTGTTGACCAGCGCTTTTAACGCATCAACTTTATCTGCAGCCACGGCGAGGGTGGCAAAGGCTTCACGCGGAATCGCGTTACGCAGCGTACCGCCGTTGAAATCAACCAGACGCAGATCCAGCTCTTCAGCGTGGCCCGCCAGGAAGCGTACCAGCAGTTTGTTCGCGTTACCGAGACCCACGTGGATTTCGCCGCCGGAGTGACCACCTTTCAGGCCTTTTAACGTCAGCTTAAAGCTCTGGAAGCCAGCCGGGATTGCTTCACGGGACAGCGGCAGGTTAGAGGTAAAGTCGATACCGCCTGCGCAACCCATGTAGATCTCACCTTCTTCTTCAGAGTCGGTGTTGATCAGGATATCTGCCTGCAGCCAGTTAGCCTGCAGACCAAACGCGCCATCCATACCCGCTTCTTCAGTCATGGTCAGCAGAACTTCCAGCGGACCGTGTACCACGCTGTCATCAGCCAGAACGGCCAGCGCAGACGCCATACCGATGCCGTTATCCGCACCCAGCGTGGTGCCACGGGCTTTCACCCATTCGCCGTCAATATAAGGCTGGATAGGATCTTTAGTGAAGTCATGCACGGTGTCGTTGTTTTTCTGCGGGACCATATCCAGGTGCGCCTGCAGAACGACCGGCTTGCGGTTTTCCATGCCTGCGGTAGCGGGTTTGCGAATCAGGATATTACCGACTTGATCGCGCTCGACGTGGAAACCTTTCTCTTGGGCCCAGCTCAGAATGTGTTCAGCGAGCTGCTCTTCATGATAGGACGGATGAGGAATAGAACAGATTTTGGCAAAAATATCCCATAGCGGTTGCGGGGATAATTGAGACAGTTCAGACACGTTGAGTCTCCTTGGCGATGTCCTACAAAACTTGCTTGCAGGCCACGGGGTTAGCAGAATTAAAAACACCACAAGTCAGGCTTGCGCGATGCGATTGAGAATACCACTTTCTCCGCTGACGGCTAGCATAAAGCATGCAAAAAGAGGCGCGGATTCCGCGAAACACTGGTTTTTAGTGCGTCAGATCTCTATAATCTCGCGCAACCTATTTCCCCCTCGAACACTTTTTAAGCCGTAGATAAACAGGCTGGGACACTTCACATGAGCGAAAAATACGTCGTCACCTGGGACATGTTGCAGATCCATGCACGTAAACTGGCAAGCCGCCTGATGCCTTCTGAACAATGGAAAGGCATTATTGCCGTTAGCCGTGGTGGTCTGGTGCCGGGCGCATTGCTGGCGCGTGAATTGGGTATTCGTCATGTCGATACCGTATGCATCTCCAGCTACGATCACGACAACCAGCGCGAACTGAAAGTGCTGAAGCGTGCCGAAGGCGACGGTGAAGGTTTCATCGTAATCGATGACCTGGTTGACACCGGTGGTACCGCCGTTGCGATCCGCGAAATGTATCCTAAAGCGCATTTCGTCACTATCTTCGCTAAGCCGGCTGGTCGCCCGCTGGTGAATGATTATGTTGTTGATATCCCTCAGGATACCTGGATTGAGCAGCCGTGGGATATGGGCGTAGTGTTCGTCCCGCCGATCTCTGGTCGCTAATCTAAAAAGTTTTCAACGCCTGGCAACTGCCGGGCGTTGTTCTTTTTGTGCTGTGTCAGGTTACACTATGCCTTAGTGAGTACTCATGGAGGCTGCAATCATGTCACAGGCTAACCTCAGCGAAGTCCTGTTTAAACCCCGCTTCAAACACCCTGAAACGTCAACACTGGTTCGTCGTTTTAATCACGGCGCGCAGCCGTCCGTACAATCTGCCCTGGATGGCAAAACCATTCCGCACTGGTATCGCATGGTGAATCGCCTGATGTGGATCTGGCGCGGCGTCGACCCGCGCGAAATCCTTGAGGTGCAGGCACGTATCGTGATGAGCGAAGCCGAGCGTACAGATAAAGAACTCTACGATACGGTTATCGGCTATCGCGGTGGGAACTGGATCTATGAGTGGGCGAAGCAGGCGATGGACTGGCAACAGAAAGCGTCTATGGAAGAGGATCCGCAGGTGAGCGGACGCCACTGGCTGCATGCGTCTACGTTGTACAACATTGCCGCTTACCCACACCTGAAAGGCGATGAGCTGGCAGAGCAGGCACAGGCTTTGGCGAATCGTGCCTATGAAGAGGCCGCACAGCGATTGCCGGGCACGCTGCGTGAGATGGAGTTTCCCGTCGCTGGCGGCGCGCCGATCACCGGCTTCTTACATATGCCAAAAGGTGACGGTCCGTTCCCGACGGTGCTGATGTGTGGTGGCCTCGATTCCATGCAAACGGATTACTACACCCTGTATGAGCGCTATTTTGCCCCACGGGGTATAGCCATGCTGACGCTGGATATGCCGTCGGTTGGTTTCTCGTCAAAATGGAAACTGACTCAGGATTCCAGCCTGCTGCATCAGCATGTATTAAAAGCGCTGCCTAATGTTCCCTGGGTGGATCACACCCGCGTGGCGGCCTTCGGTTTCCGCTTTGGCGCTAACGTGGCGGTACGCCTGGCGTATCTGGAATCATCACGGCTGAAGGCGGTGGCCTGTCTGGGGCCGGTCGTGCATGCGCTGCTGAGCGATCCGCAGCGTCAGGCAAGCGTCCCGGAAATGTATCTTGACGTTCTGGCCAGCCGCCTGGGGATGCATGACGCTTCCGATGAAGCGCTGCGCGTTGAGCTTAATCGCTATTCATTAAAAGTGCAGGGCCTGCTGGGTCGACGCTGCCCGACGCCAATGCTTTCGGGCTTCTGGAAGAACGATCCGTTTAGCCCGGAAGAAGAGTCACGTTTAATCACATCTTCATCTTCAGACGGTAAGCTACTGGAGATCCCCTTCAACCCGGTGTATCGCAATTTTGACAAAGGGCTGCAGGAAATAACCGGTTGGATCAATCAGAGATTGTGTTAAAAGTTTGCTAAATTTTAGCGATTTGGTAAAACAGGTGCTTCACCTAAGGAGATCGTAATGACGTTACCGAGTGGGCATCCGAAAAGTAGATTGATCAAGAAATTCACCGCGCTTGGCCCGTATATCCGGGAAGGGCAGTGCGAAGATAATCGATTTTTTTTCGATTGTCTGGCTGTTTGCGTCAACGTGAAACCCGCCCCTGAGAAACGCGAGTTCTGGGGCTGGTGGATGGAACTGGAGGCGCAGGAAAAACGTTTCACGTACAGCTATCAGTTTGGTTTGTTTGATAAAGACGGTAACTGGACGGCGGTGCCGGTGAAAGAGACTGAAGTGGTAGAGCGACTGGAATACACCTTACGTGAATTCCATGAAAAATTACGTGGCTTGTTGACGACGCTGAATCTGGCGCTGGAACCTGCTGACGACTTTAAGGATGAACCGGTTAAGTTAACGGCATAATGAACAGTAAAATGCCGGATGGCGGCGCAACCCCATCCGGCATTTTTTATGCTATATCAGAACTGGTAGACCATACCGACAGCAACGATGTCATCATCGTTGATGCCCAGTTTATTATCGCTATCCAACTGGTTGATTTTATAATCAACAAACGCGGACATATTTTTGTTGAAATAATACGTTGCGCCCACGTCGATATAATTCACCAGGTCTTCATTGCCGACGCCTTCAATATCTTTCCCTTTAGAAAGCACATAACCCAGTGACGGACGCAGACCAAAGTCAAACTGGTACTGAACAACCGCTTCGAAGTTCTGTGTTTTATTGGCGAAGCCGCCGGAAATTGGCGTCATGTTGCGTGTTTCAGAATAGAACGTCGCAATATAAATATCGTTAGCATCATATTTTAAGCCGGTTGCCCAGGCTTCAGCTTTATCACCCGTACCGCGAGTTTGCAGATTTTGCTGGTTGGTACGATCGGAGTTGGTATAAGCGCCGCTCACCGCGAAATCGCTGCCGCCAAAGTCATAGGTAACAGAAGTACCAAAACCGTCGCCGTTCTGTTTTTTCACATCGCGATCCTGGTTTTTACCCTGGTATTGCAGGGTCAGATCCAGGCCATCCACGACGCCGAAGAAGTCGGTGTTACGGTAAGTTGCCAGACCGCTGGCGCGTTTGGTCATAAAGTTATCGGTCTGTGCGGAGGAGTCGCCACCAAATTCCGGGAACATATCGGTCCAGGCTTCCACGTCATACAGCGCGCCCAGGTTACGACCATAATCAAACGAGCCAAAATCTTTTAATTTCACACCGGCGAAGGCCAGACGTGTTTTTTGTTGGTTTGAGTCGCTTTCAGCTTTATTGCCGGCAAACTCTGCTTCCCAACGACCATAACCGGTTAGTTGATCGTTAATTTGCGTTTCGCCTTTAAAACCTAAACGGATATAGCTTTGGTCGCCATCTTTGCTGTCATAATCTGTCATGTAATGCATGGCTTTTACTTTGCCGTACAGATCCAGTTTATTACCGTTCTTGTTATACACTTCCGCTGCCTGTACGGATGCCGACGCAACAATTCCCATCACCACTAATGCCAGAGTGCTCTTTTTCATTTTCATTCCTGATTAAAAGTACGCGCTAATATTCACTGGGTGTGATCCCCGTTAAAAGACAGGAGGGTTTTTAACGTCTGGCAATGAACGTTTTATGACAAAGTAAGAATATTTTTAAAAAAGAGTGTTTTTATGTTTCTGTAATAAATGCGTCAAAATCTGCCGCTACGCTTGCTGATCCTGCGCAATAAAATTTCATGCTTTGTGCGTTGGCTGTTGGCAACCGGGGCCAGTCCTGCTAAAACGTTCGTTTGATATCATTTTCCCCAATTTTGAATGGCAGAGAATCATGAGTGACAGCCAGACGCTGGTGGTAAAACTTGGCACCAGTGTGTTAACGGGCGGATCCCGCCGCCTGAACCGCGCCCACATCGTAGAACTGGTTCGCCAGTGCGCGCAGCTCCATGCCGCAGGGCATCGTATTGTTATCGTTACCTCTGGTGCAATTGCCGCCGGACGTGAGCATCTTGGTTACCCGGAGCTCCCGGCAACGATAGCTTCGAAACAGCTGTTGGCGGCGGTCGGGCAGAGCCGACTGATTCAACTGTGGGAACAGCTATTCTCGATTTACGGTATTCATATCGGGCAGATGCTGCTGACGCGTGCAGATATGGAAGACAGAGAGCGCTTCCTCAATGCCCGCGATACGCTCCGCGCGCTGCTGGATAACAACATTGTTCCTGTCATTAATGAGAATGACGCCGTAGCGACCGCCGAGATTAAAGTCGGCGATAACGACAACCTCTCCGCGCTGGCGGCAATTCTGGCTGGAGCCGATAAGCTGCTGCTGTTGACCGATCAGCAGGGGCTGTTCACCGCCGATCCACGCACCAACCCGCAGGCTGAGCTGATTAAAGACGTGCACGGTATTGATGATGCGCTGCGCGCCATTGCCGGGGATAGCGTCTCGGGTCTGGGAACCGGCGGGATGGGAACAAAACTGCAGGCAGCCGATGTCGCGTGCCGCGCCGGGATCGACACCATTATTGCCGCAGGCAGCAAGCCGGGCGTGATTGGCGACGTGATGGAAGGCGTTTCCGTTGGGACGCGTTTTCATGCTCAGGCCTCTCCGCTGGAGAACCGTAAACGCTGGATCTTTGGCGCGCCGCCTGCCGGGGAGATTACCGTCGATGAGGGCGCGACCGCAGCAATTCTGGAACGCGGCAGCTCATTACTGCCAAAAGGCATTAAAAGCGTGACAGGTAACTTTTCTCGTGGTGAAGTGATCCGCATCTGCAATCTCGAAGGGCGCGATATTGCCCATGGCGTCACCCGCTATAACAGCGACGCGCTGCGCCGTATTGCCGGACATCACTCACAACAGATCGACACCATCCTGGGCTATGAATACGGTCCGGTTGCTGTCCATCGCGACGACATGATCACCCGTTAAGGAACAGGCATATGCTGGAACAAATGGGCATTGCTGCCAAAGCCGCGTCATACAAGCTGGCGCTGCTCTCCAGTCGCGAAAAAAATCGCGTACTGGAAACCATTGCTGATGAGCTGGAAGCGCAAACGGAAAGCATCCTCAGCGCGAACATACAAGATGTTGAGCAGGCGCGAGCCAACGGCCTGAGCGAAGCGATGCTCGACCGCCTGGCGCTGACGCCGGCGCGTCTGAAAGCGATTGCTGACGATGTGCGCCAGGTCTGTAATCTTGCCGACCCGGTAGGGCAGGTGATTGACGGCGGCCTGCTGGATAGCGGTCTGCGTCTGGAGCGTCGTCGCGTCCCGCTGGGCGTGATTGGCGTGATTTATGAAGCGCGTCCAAACGTCACCGTTGACGTTGCCTCCCTGTGCCTGAAAACCGGCAATGCGGTGATTCTGCGCGGTGGGAAAGAGACCTACCGGACCAACGCCGCCACCGTGGCTGTTATCCAAAAGGCGCTGAAAGCCTGCGGTTTACCCGCGGCTGCCGTACAGTCAATTGATAACCCGGACCGCGCGTTGGTCGCTGAAATGCTGCGGATGGATAAGTACATCGATATGCTGATCCCTCGCGGTGGCGCGGGTCTGCATAAGCTGTGCCGTGAGCAGTCGACCATCCCGGTCATCACCGGCGGTATTGGCGTATGCCATATTTATGTTGATGATACCGCGGAGATCGCCCCGGCCCTGAAGATTATCGTTAACGCCAAAACCCAGCGTCCAAGCACCTGTAACACTGTAGAAACTCTGCTGGTGCATCAGGATATTGCTGAGTGTTTCCTGCCTGCGTTAAGCCAAAAGATGGCGGATAGCGGTGTTACGCTGCACGGTGATGAAATCGTGATGCAAGTTCTGCATGGCCCTGCCAAACTGGTGCCACTAAAACCGGAAGAGCTGGATAACGAGTTTCTGTCTCTGGATCTGAACGTTGTGGTGGTCGAAAATATGGATGGTGCTATCGCCCATATTCGCGAACACGGTACCCAGCACTCGGACGCCATACTGACGCGCACGCTCAGCAACGCCAACCGTTTCGTGAATGAAGTGGACTCTTCTGCCGTGTATGTAAACGCCTCTACTCGTTTTACCGATGGCGGCCAGTTCGGATTGGGTGCGGAAGTGGCGGTGAGCACGCAAAAACTGCACGCGCGTGGCCCAATGGGGCTGGAAGCACTGACCACATATAAGTGGATTGGCTTCGGTGACGACACGGTCCGGGCGTAATTGAAAACGGGCGATGCCATAATAGCGCTCTTAATTTTAAAGCTATTAAGGCATCTCCCGCTTAATTCTAACCTTCACTTCGCTGCCGCATTTATTTTTCTATCCTGCGTTTTAACATCATCCGCATCAGTCTGTTTTTGACCTATGCTCTCACCAGCGCCCGAAAGGCGACGTATCACAGAATTTTCCCTGCCAGCATGAATTTTCCTGGTCTGCCGTTCACGTATTGTTCCTATGGTTCGATCTATTAGAATCAGTCTCATTTTTTATGAGGAGTTGTTGCGTGAAATCGGATATTCACAAACTTAGCATTCCTGTTGTGCCGCTTGGCAACCCGTTTCCTCCCCGTCATTGTTCGCTGTGCCCAAAGGGAGCGGCGATTGACCGTGATAATCAATACAAATTAATAGACAAAAGAAGGCGGTTTAAAGCTGGGGAGATACTCGCTCGGCAGGATGAAACCGCGGATATGCTTTTTGTTATCCATGAGGGGTACTGCAAGTCCAGCGTGGAATGTGGCGATAACGTTTTTATCAGCCGCTTTTATGTTCCGGGAGATATCATGGCGCTGGATGCTGTCGAAGGGGGGAAGTACCTGACAACGATTAAGGCGGCAACGGCTGCGGAGGTATGTCATATCGATATTGCGCGGTTGTTCAAAGTAGCAGAAAAGGATCCATCGGTTGCTGCCGCAGTCATCAAGTTTCTCTGCAGGGACAATGGATTCATTGTTGAAAAACTGCGGCGCTATGCGAATAAACATGCTGAGGCCAGGATCGCTGCTTTTCTGGTAGAGTTTTACGAGATGCATTTACGTATTGGCAGGCCAGAAACGACGCTTCACTTGCCATTTTCTCGGGAGGAAATTGCCAGTTATCTCGATCTTAAAATTGAAACCGTTAGCCGCTCATTAAAATCACTTGAACAGCAGAATTTGATTACCTTACATAGGGTACGTACCGTAACTATTAATAGTTATCTTGGTTTAAAACGTTTTATCTAATTTTCTATTTAACGATAATCATTATCTCTCCTGATAAGCCAGGAATATTCATTTTATATGGAAAATTCCTGGTTTTAATTTTGTCAAATAATTATCAATTAGAATGTAGTTTCTGTAGGTGAATGATTTTTTTATAAGAATATTCCCTCGCAAATGGATATATCATGAGAATTTTCTTGCGGCGTTAAAAATTTAGCATAATTGCAACAAATAATAAGCATTATAGAGAAACTATGGAGGTGTTAATTATCTTTATGTTTTGTAAGGGTTTTGCTCTCGTGGTATTTGTATGATCTTTTTGATATTTATCAAAAACATAAAAAAGATGAATTGTTTGATTTGTCTTATTTATTTGGGTGATAGTTCTGGTTCATGGTGTTATTTAAGTAAATTAAACTTAGGAAACTTCTTAGATTATCGTTTTAGTGGGAAAATTCTTAGTCTTTTTGTAATTTTTGCGTTTCAGGGTTTGTTGAGATGTTACTTAATTCAAATGATAATTTTTGGGCGCGGCAATTCTGGCTCGCAATTAATGGAACCGCTGGAGTGACTTAATAATAAGACTCGGTGGTGAGTTTGTTCTTAGGAGAAGATAAAAATGAAAAAATTATTATTAGTGACCTCTCTGGCGTCTGTATTTGTTGCGGCAAATGCAATGGCAGATGTCACTGCTTCTGCAACGGCCTCGTGGGACGCGACGGCAACAAAAGATACCACCAGCATGTTGGTCGTCACTCCGCTGAACTCTTTGACTTTCCAGTATGCGGAAGGTCTGAATGGCTTCAACTCCCAGGATGGCGCGTTTGATGTGACTATTCAGGGCCAGGAAACGGCAACTGATTTTGAACTGACCGCTCAGATTATTAGCAATACTCTGACCAACGCCAGTGGCGATGCGTCTACCCTGAACGTAGGGGTGGCATGGAATGGCACCGCGTTGACTAATTCATCAGATACTGTCCTGGTAAATTCCAGCTCGACTTCTGGTCTTGAAAGCCTGATGGCTGATGGCGCTTACAACGGTGCTGACCGCGTCAGCGATCAATCCAACTTCAAATTCACCATTGCGTCTGCGACTTCTGATGGTAGCACGCCGGTAACGGATTACTCTGCACTGCCAGACGGCTATTGGACTGGTGATGTAAAAGTACAGTTCAATGCAACCTGGACGACTCCGTCCGCCTAAGAAATAAAATTTCGGGAGGAGAAATTCTCCCGAATTTATCAGGAATGGTGTCATGAATAAATATTTACCGGCAGCAATGTTGGTAGGGTTGGTAATCTCTTTTTCCAGCTGGGCAATTAACGTTGGTGATATCACGTCGATAATGACTTCTGCTGAGAGTTCATTATCGAAAGAAATTACTAATACGACAGACTCGGCTCGTTATGTCAGCGTATCGGTAAAAAAACTGTCATCACCTTTAGCGGGCGGAGTCGAAATAAAACCCGTTAATTCCGGGGAATTACTCTCTACGCCTGCCAATCTAATTCTGCCTGGTCAGGCAAAGGATGTTTTTCGCTTCTTTTATAAAGGGCCAATTGATGATATCGAGCGTTATTATCGTCTGCAATGGATAGATGAGCCGGTCACCGAGAGCGCGGAAACCAGGGCCAATAAATTGGCTGTTGCGACAGCGTCAGCAGAAATTGGCACGATTTTGGTCGTTGCGCCGCGAAAAGAGCGTTTTGAATATAACCGTAATGGTGATGTTATTAGCAATACTGGCAATGTTTCATTTCGAGTAATCGCCTATGGAGCTTGCAAAGATAATGCTCGCGATCAGGGACGGGGCTGTCGTGAACGTTATTACATTATGCCAGGTACAAAAATAAAAC
Source organism: Citrobacter sp. Cpo069 (assembly GCF_030332785.1). Classification (NCBI taxonomy): domain Bacteria; kingdom Pseudomonadati; phylum Pseudomonadota; class Gammaproteobacteria; order Enterobacterales; family Enterobacteriaceae; genus Citrobacter; species Citrobacter sp. Cpo069. The sequence goes on along the minus strand of NZ_JAOWHD010000062.1, from coordinate 111,550 downwards.
TGCAGTTCACCGACATTAGTAATAGCCGCTCACGCATCGGTATCTGGCACGGTAAGCAGTTTATTACAGTGAAGTGATGGTCAATAGCAGCCATCTGTACGGGATAAATAAAAATACCGGATTGTAAGGATGCATATGACAACAACATATATTGTTGGCGGTAGCATTTGTCTTTTTCTTGCGCTGACACCAGGAACTTCACATGCAGCCCCAGTAAAAGTGGGTAATTACGTTATTCCCAGCGCTTTCGCCCGTTCACTGGAGCAGGGAATGACGGTGCCGGTATATATACGTTACAACGAGACTGATGAGAAAAGTCAGCAAAAAATTGCCGATGCGGTGATTTCGCTTGTTGATGGCAATATTACAGTTAAAGCACTGACTCTTGCTGAATTGCCCAATAATGCCGTGTTATCAGGAAAAACTCGTGCGTTGGTAGAAAAAATTCGTGATGTGAAATTTCACGATAACACCAGTATCGAGCTATCGGACAATGCACGCCTGCAGCTCAACGTTTCTTCATTTCACCTGGAGATGATTGTCAGCAAAGATGCGTTAACTGAGGCGATTGTCGCACGCAGTAGCCTGCTTGGACCTTCCAGCGTGGAGTCTCTCTCTAACGTCCTGAACTATAACTTTGGTACCTACTACAACGATTATCATAATGGCAGCAGTACCCGCAGCTATCTGACGGTGGACAACACAATATCGCTGCGTGAGCACCATATCAACATTAACGGTTCGTTTTACGGCATCGGCGACAGCAACGGCACCAGTAAACTCTATCGTGCGATGTATGAGCGTGATTATGACGGTTATCGACTGGCGCTCGGGATGCTCGACACCTGGAATGTCCAGTCTATCGCCAGCCTGAATGCGCTGAATGGCGGGAAAATTTACGGTGTGAGCTACGGAAACAAAGGAAGTACGGTTGTTGAGAATACCGCGCTTTCACTCACGCCGATTACCGTATTTTTGCCAGCCGCAGGCGAGGTTCATGTCTTCCGTGATGGGCGTTTGCTCAGCGTCCAGAACTTTAATATGGGCAGTTATGAAATTGATACCAGTCGTTTTCCGTATGGTGTTTATGACGTCACGGTAGATATCGTGGTCAATGGCCGGACAATTAATAGTCGTATCAGCAGGGTTAATAAAATCTTTGCCCGCCAACAAGTTGCCGGGATTGATCAGCTCTCGTGGCAACTGTTTGGGGGCTCACTGGATTATGACCGTGTGAGTTATAAGCGAAATCATTATCAGGATTTGGGTAATGAGCAGACCTGGATTGCCGGGGGGGCCGCATCGGCGACTCTGACGATATTGTCGGGGCTGGGCCTGAAATCAACGATCTACGGTTTTGACAACAATGCGGTTAATGAAACGGATGTCACGCTGAATGTGAATGAATACGTCAGTATTGGCAATCAGATGTTGGTAGCGAACGATTCATCATGGCGAAACATCAGTAACATTAATCTCAATGTCCCTGAGGGATATGGTTCCCTTTGGGCATCTCGTGAAGACAGTAAAATTGGCGATCGCTTGCCTATGCAGGAGCGTGATAACTATTCCATAGGCGGAACTCTTAACCTCGGAAAGTTTATTCCTCATGGTGGTTCACTCACCGTTAGTCAGACGGAGAATCGTTACTCAGGCAATAAATACCGTAATCTGGATTACAACACGACCCTTTATTCAGGCAGGTATGCCACTATTGGGTTACGTGCAGGAATTCAGCGTTATTACTACAACAACCGAAATGACGATGGGCGACAGGAACGTTATGTCAGCCTGGACTTATCGTTGCCGTTGGCGACCTGGTTGAGCATGGGCGTCTCCCGAGATCGCTATGGCAGCACCCAGGGTAACCTCAGTGCACGAAAACAGTATGCTGAAGGACCGATTAAATCGGTCGGATTATCTGCATCAACGCGTCTGAGCGGTGAACAGCATTATGACAATAATTATTCGGTAAACGGCAATCTAAGTTATGACACGAAATATAACGCTGGCACCGTATCGGTAACACGTTCTGCTGATAACTCCACCAATATGAACTTTTCTTCTCAAGGCTCTTTGGCATGGGCAGGTAAAGACTTCGGTCTGAGTAAAGAGAGGCAGCGTTCTGGCATCATTGTGAAAACAGATTTCACCGGCGAAGGGAAACTGGCTGCGAAGATTAATAACCGCAATTATCTTCTCAGCGGTAAATCAAATTTCATTGCACTGCCGCCCTATGCTCAGTACAAGCTGGAAATCCTTAATGATAAAAACTCTGAGGACAGCTTCGATATTGTTTCAGGACGCAAACAGGAGCTGACGCTATATCCGGGTAACGTGGGAGTTATCAACCCTGAAGTGAAAAGCATGGTCACCGTATTCGGTCGCATTCGTTATCCCGATGGACAGTTGGCTGCAAATACCGATATTCATAACCACATCGGTAAAACACGTACGGATGCAAAAGGTGAGTTTGCTATCGATATTGATAAAAAGTATCCGGTTATTACGTTAATTTCTGCCAATGGCAGGGTATGTGAAGCCGATCTGGATCTGGAAAAAGCACGCGGCGCTGCGTGGGTTGGCGATGTGAAATGTGCAACGCAAACCACGATGGCACAACGATAAGGTATTAATAATGAATAAATCTCTTTCCCTTATTCTCGGCTGTGTCTTTGCCGCGTTATCTCCATCCGCCTGGGCGCTCTCGGCTTCCACTCAGGCGGCGGTCAACAACAACTATTTGTTTATAGAAAACAATGTTGATAACGAATACTTTATTACCCCGTCCTCTCTCGATCCTCGCATTAGTGGGTCGAACACCTGGGTAAAATATGGAAACGACCAGGATAGCCTGGGATATATGGGTATCGTTGGTTGGATAGCCAATACCTCATATTATAAAGATATGTGGATTGATAATTCGCCAATCAGTGAACCATTCCGGGGTATTCGTTGCACCACTGGTGCTAATTGCCCTGCATCTGGCTATATTGCTGCCGAGCTAACCGATCAATTTGGTTTTTATCACACCAAAGCAACCGGATCCGGGATAGCCGGTGGATATTATGGTTTTGCATCGCTGACAGACTCGGCGTATGAATACTTTCGCAATATGTCGGTCGGAAGCGCAGAGACATATAACCTTAATTTTTGTCGAACCACGATTGACTATGATTATGCGGCTGGGCAACGTTGTAAAGACCAGAGCAGCGGTAATTGGTATATCAGACCTTATACATTAAATAAAATAGGTCATTTATCTTTGGTTTCTACCAATGCATTTCAGGAGTTATGGGTTGCCAGTGATGGTACGCCGAGCATCACTAAAGACAGTGGTTATTGTGAGCTGGGTGTGGTCAGTCGTGAAGATGGCGTTATCTGTAAGATGATTTCATACAATTTAAATCAAACCAGCAACTTGACGGCTTCACTACGTATTCGCATGTATGCGGATAGCGGTTTGCTTGGTTTTACACCGGCAGCTGCCACAATTAAATATTCTGGTGATGGTCAATCCTGGACTAATTTTAGCTCGACGTCGATTTATTATAATGTTTTTAGTAATGGTGGCGAGTATGTCTATGTTTTTTTGTCGAAAACATTCCTGAAAAATATGGTGGACAGTGGCGTCAGTATCACCAACAGCCAACCATTTACATTTGCTTTTACAAATAGCGTGACGCCAGAGTCGGGGTATTACCAGTTTACTCCTTCGCTACAGCTCAATATTGTGCCAAAGGAATATGGGATCAGTATTATCTCATCGGATAACAGCACCTCGGCAAGCGGCAGCGGCACAATTGGCGAGACCGCTCCGATTGAAATGGATTACACCGTGACGGTCTCGGGGCCTCGTCAGGCTGATAGCATTACCGCACAAGTTATTGGGGAAAGTACGACGATAAACAATGTGCCTTACTGCCTGTTTACGTCTGCGCAAGGCGGGTTATCCGTCCCAATTCCCGCCTTTCTGCAATACAACAGTGAGTCGGGGGGCGTGGTGCAAAAACGAAATAGCTGCAGTGAAGCGGCAATCAGCATGAGAGATGCGCAATGGCAACAGACGCCCTGGGACGCAAATAATACAGATGATGGAAGCTACTTTGCGACTGATTTGAAATTGCTTTTCCCAATGAATGATTCGCGTTCGATGTTGACCGTTTCTGGGGCGGATTGGGAAGGTGTTGTCAGTGCCAGCGGAGAGATCAAAGTGACGGCGAACTGGGTGGGAGTGACGCCATGAGCCACTGCCGTTTGGCGCTAAGATGGATATTGGCCTTGCTTTCCGGGCTGGCGGTGTTCTCCGCACAGGCAGTCTATCTGGAGTCGACTATTTATGAGATGCCATCGGATAAATCATTTATCAGTAAACGAATCTATAACGATAGCCAGAAACAGAACGTGTACAGTATTAGCGCAGTTAAAATAGATAAACCGGGACCGGGAGGTGAAAACAGAAGTGCTATTGCCGAAGGCGAACTTTTGTTTACTCCGCTCCGTTTTTCACTGGCACCGCAGGCAAGTGAGTTTTTTAAGATTTTCTATCGTGGCCCGCAGGATGATAAAGAACGCTATTACCGAATACTGTTTCGTGAAATGCCGATAACGCTGTTTACCGAGCGTAATCAAGGGAAAGGCGGACAGGCTCTCCCGGTGATCGCTATGGATACCATATTGGTCGTTCGTCCGAGGAAAATGAACCTGGCCTACACCATTGATGAGATAAACGGGACGTTGAAAAACACAGGGAATACTTTTTTCAAAATTATCGTACACCAGGGGTGTCACTCAACTGATGATGAAGCCACCATGCGTTATGTGTTACCGGGGGAAACCTGGCATAGTAGTGAGTTGAAAACAAAAAACCGGAAATTTATCGTAGCGTTGCAGAAATACCTACCCGTGGGTCAGGGTTGCTCAAAAATTAATCATTAGAGGTGTTGGGTCTGAACCAATATGCCCTGATTATATATTGAACCTATACTGTCACTCGCTATAGAAAATGTAGCAATAAATTTAGAGTCGATGAAACAATATGTCGTGCATATTGCCGGAAATGTTTATGAATACAAGATCTACGACATCCTCTCTGAGTTTGTCGGTCAGCATAAACTACGGTAATATGTTATTCTGTTGGTCACTGTAGTTATATGTTTTGTAAATTTTGTATTTATAGTTTTTTGTTTTGTAATGAAGTGAAAGTGAGTAAAGGGATTTGTACTGATTAAGAAATGGAGCTTTTTCTTTTTCAATTTTTAAATGGAACTTACGGTGTGATGAGAATACTCATATGGATAACTGTGATTATAAATTCTGAATTTACGTGATATGGCTTATGGATAAAGTTATATCACGAATCGCCTTATGATTATTGGAGGTCGAAGGTGTTGTATATTCTCTCGTGAATAGAGCGAGGGACCTGCTATGCCATAAATTTAAGTTGGTGATAACTATGAATACGAAAAAAATTTTTCTGCTCAGTTATGATACATTCCTTTTTTCAGGAATAAAAGCATGGTTACCAAATCTGGTATTGATCGATGCACGGACATTTATTTCTGGCACGCAGTCAGTTATGTCGCAATATCCGTCCTGCTTGCTGGTGATCGATAACCGGTTGCCATTATTATTGGTCAAAAAATGGCTTCAGAGAAACAGTACACAGTTCATCAACATACACTGTATTGTTCTGCGGATGTGCGAAACCCTGTCTGTTAATCGGGGATATGAAGAATATTCCTTTATCAATGGGGGGGAATTGTCGGAGCAGTTGATCGCTCAATTAAAAGAGAGTTTATTGGCACCTAACAAAGTTGTGGAAGTCAATAAAGACTCACCGATGTTTACTTTTAACTTGACTGAATTTGAAGAAGAAATGCTGTATTCATCATTCACAAAAGAAAAACTGCATGATTTCTGTATTGCTAATTCACTAACAATTAAGTCAGTGTATCGATATCGAGATAAAATTACTGCTCGCCTCGGCTTTTCCAATTTTAATGAAACTGTTATCTTTTTAACCCGAAATAATTTATTAAATGAAGGTTCTATAATCAATAATAATGTGAGTGGGGATACAGTTTACACTGACGCATATGATGTTTCGGATACTAGTAGACTGAGTATGGCAATAAGGAATGAGGAGATCATTCCTTATTTTCAACCCATCGTGAATATCAGGGGCGATGTTTGTGGCGTTGAGGTCTTGGCTCGTTGGCCACAGGGACATAACTATGCTATTTCTCAGCGAGAGTTTATTCCATTGGCTGAAAAAAGTGGCTTAATCAATGAGTTAACTAGCTATTTAATGACCGCTGTTGCGAGCAATCTTGTCTCTGGAGGCGCGAGCATTAATAAAACACTGTTCGTTTCTTTTAATGTCAGTCCGTCAGGTTTAAATAATCCCGTATTCTATTGGGAATGTCTTAATTTTATGGAGATAACGCAAGGTCTGCCGATAAAATTGATGATAGAGATAACAGAGAACCAGACGTTCACGATCACTCCTGCAATCAAAGAACTTATTCGTTCGTTACGAAATAAAGGTGTTTTGTTCGCTTTGGATGATTTTGGTACTGGATACGCTAATCTCTGCTATCTCAATGAGTTAGACCTGGATGTAATCAAAATTGATAAAAGCTTCATTAAGGAAATTAAAGAGGTTGATCAATATATCCCTATGCTCGAGTCAATTACTCACCTTTCAGGACTTCTGGGGTTACGTACGGTGGCCGAGGGCGTTGAAAATGACTATCAGCAACAATGGCTGGGAAAAAATAATGTTGACTATCTGCAGGGGTATCAGTTTCTACCGCCAGTGACATTTAATGATTTTATCCGGTATTACCAGCAGTCTGTAGATTTGTTTGAATCAGCGTCGGATTCACCTTTATCTACGTAATTCATTTTTGACACGGTTTTTACATTTGAAGGGTAAACCTTTAAACGAGTATGTGCTCTGAGCTGACATGGCCTGTAGCATGATTTTTTCCTGAACACCAGGGGCAGACGCCTCTGGTATGGGCGTCTTTGCATCGCTGCCTGTCTGCCTGGTTAAGTAAAAAGTCCTATAGTGAGGTGTGCACCGTTTGTTTATGTATCTTAAACGGGGTATTTATAGTGATATCAGCGTTAATCAAACAGGTGCCCGTAGCCATGCGTCATTTCCTGACAAAATTAAGAGTCTGGCTTCCACCACCACTCATCCTGGTATTATTCCTCATCGCGGATGCGTTTACGGCGATCCCGCGTTTCACATTTGGCGCGGTGACTATCGTAATAAGTGCATTGTTGGCTAGCGTCAGTCTGGCGATGATACTGCATACCGCGTGGCAGATGCGGAAGAAACGTACGACGCTAAACCCACTGCATGCAGAGAAATCGACCACGCTTGTTACTGGCGGATGTTATGCCTGGAGCCGCAATCCAATCTATCTTGGAATGAGTGGACTCCAGTTAGCTTTTTCTCTCTACGTTGGTAGCCTGATTGGAATATTGGCTGCACCGCTGTTTATACTGGTGGTTGCCAGATTACATATTGATTTTGAAGAGGAACAACTGCGAAAACATTTCGGGCCGGAATGGATACGTTATGAGCAGCGTGTTCGCCGCTGGTTATAGAATTCCCTTGCCGCGTACCAGGACACCTGTGACGACACGATTCGTGCGTTATTGAAACCGGATGATGCAAAATTAGGCGTTTGATTCGCAAGGCCATTGACGCATCGCCCGGTTAGTTTTAACCTTCTACCCCGTGTTCACATTCGTGGGCATGTCCTTATCAGGGCCGATATAGCTCAGTTGGTAGAGCAGCGCATTCGTAATGCGAAGGTCGTAGGTTCGACTCCTATTATCGGCACCAACACAACAAATCCCATTAAAAACAATTACTTGCAGAGAATGCTGCTCTCAAGCTACGATCTTTTTTTAAGGGATTCAATGACCAACAGTTGCCGCTATGGTTAACAGTGGCTATTCAGGGATGTTAGCACGTAGCGGCCTGTAGTTGTAAAGCTCGAACAGGTACAAAGCGTGAACAGTCCCTATGAACCGCTATCAACTCGAAGCTAATGACGCTGCCAACGTCTCTAATCAATCCCAACACTTTTAACCGTTCCACACTTAGCGCGGTGTCCCGTTACAGCCTGTCGTGATGACACGCCACGGATAAATGAGCGAATGTTGGGAAGCCTAACCAGTCCGGGAAAGGGGCTGGCTCTGCCGTGGTGTTCACCGAGCCATAAATGATCGGTACTCGATAAGAGAGCGGTTAACTGACAAACTGATGATACGCCTTCGGCGCTTAATGTTGGTATGCTCAACACGGCGCTAAATGGTTGCTATTGATCAAATTTAGAAACTTTCAAATTACCAATGATTCAACGACAAATGTATAATCCTTTGGAAATTAATGAGTTCACTGGTGATTGAAATGTCTGATGATGGATCTAAAAGTAGCAACGTCGCTGATATTGCTAACGCTGTGGCAGCAGTAGCTAAAGAAGTGCCAGTTTATCAAGATGCCCTTCAGCCAGCAGCTCAGGAGGTTGGAAAAGCGCTTGGGACTGTTGCTAAACTCGTAAATGTTGCCTTAGCCCCGGTCAGTGCTTTGGTTTGGGGATACGATCAAATTCGTGAGTTTACTGCGACTAAGGTAGCTGAAAAACTCAAGGGTGTTCCCCCTGAAAAAATTGTCACACCTTCCCCAAATGTTGCGGGACCTGCGATTGAGGCATTGCGATATACAGGACATGAGGAATCATTGAGTGAAATGTATGCTTCGTTGCTAGCCACTGCAATGAATAAGGATACAATAGAAAAAGCTCACCCTGCATTTGTCGATATCATCAAACAATTGACTCCCGATGAAGCAAAAATTGTTCGTGGGTTTGCTGCTAGGGGGACACCAAATCCAATTCTTTCTATTTTAGCCAGCCAGCCAGGCACTCCAATGGCTAATGGGCATACAACTATATTTAGGCATTTTTCCCAAATTGGAGAAAGGGCTGGTTGTGAACATTTGCAGCTTGTACCGGCTTATTTAGATAATTTAATCAGAATGGGATTATGTGAGATACCGAGTGGCTGGTCATTTACAGATAAAGAATTGTACTCACCTCTTATCGAACACCCCCAAATTATTGCTTTACGTGATGCGTGCAAGAGAGCGGGGCGAGAGACAGAATGTAGAGAATTGGCGTTACATGTTACCGATTTTGGGCATCAATTTGCATTAGCGTGTTGTCCTCCAATAGTTGTCAGTATGCAGGCTGCCACATCTTGAAAAATAATAATTAATGTCCAGACGACACACTCTCGTTTAAAACTATGGGGCCTTATTGATAGGCCTCTTTACTTTTCGTTATCAAACGTCCTCACACTGGGGCAATGCTTGCTGCTCGTTCTGTAAACAAAATCGTAGATGGAATTGGAATAGCGGCACAGCATCCCGGTGGTGGTCTCAGTCTGTTCAGTCAATTGCATGGTGATTTTTCCTGCATGAGCCGCCAGCGGCAGCAGAGTCAGCACACTAAGTAAGGTTCTCTTCATCATTATCTCTTGTTGGCTGAAGTCGCATTTTTCCACGCAGCCGGGATTTGCTCCCATCGCTGACGATACTTTGCTTTAACAAGTGGAGAGGGATGATCTGATTGTGCAACATCAAAACCACGAGCCTTTAAACCTTTTTTTGCTTTCTGGGCCTGTTTGCCTACTAATACTATGGTTTTTAGATTGGGTAACAATGGAAGTAGTCCATCCAACAGTTCGATGCCGTCGAGGACATGGAAGCCCTTAAATGCTCTCTTGTTATCCCATGCAGGAATAGTATTCCATAACAGCGTTCGCTTTCTATCCAGACCTATACTCTGCATAACGCAGAAGATTGCTTTGGCTGTGTCATCGTTATTATCACGTGAGATAAAACCGGAACCACCATTTCTATAGTCAGTTTTAGGGCCTGGTTTCTCTAAGAGAAAAATGAATTCGGCGTTGATACCTCCATCCAGAGGATCGAAGTCAGGGACGAATACACCATTACCCAGCCTTTCACGTAGGCTTTCAGCATACGCGGTCAGCGGCAGCATATGAGGAGCCGTCAGTAAGCTTTTCCTGGCGAGTACATTTGGCGCATATCCTAGCGATTTAGGTTCTGTCGGAAAAATTAATTCATTAAGCACAAGCGCCCCCGCAGGTATCCGTCTCTAGTCGTTCCAGTTTATATCCTCCTGCTTAAAATATCGCTGTCGCTCTATTTGATCTGCTAGACCGACAATCTCACCCGTCAATAATTCCTTGTCTTCTTGCTGAAATATCAGACATCCCTGCCGCATTTGTTCAGATCGATAATTTGTTAAAAAACGGGCCTATTTAACATAATGTACGTTATATACACCAGGTGATCAGCACTCATGACCTAATTAGGCTGTAAGCCTTATTTAGTGAAGTTTTCTTGTGAAAAGGCGATAAAACCGAGTGCATAAACACTGCATAAAAGAGGCCTGTTTTTGCATAGGATTTTTACTGCCTCTGACGTCTGTTTTTTGATGTTTTCCCACAAGAAAGGGGTTGGATAGGCTCAGCATTATTTCATGCTTGTGAAGTGCAGCCTGAGCCACAATAATGGATGTATTCACCCGGTTTCACCACCAGACAACCCACCACCAACAGGCGATATCCTCCTGGTGCCGTCGCCATCATGAAGTACTTTCCCCATACAATCGGAAACAGGCTCACCAATAGCCCCGTATGCTTTAACAGAAGCCTGTAGCGGCGTTATCTCCACACAATCGTGACTTGGCTCACCGATAGAACAGCGCCCCACTGAGAGGCTATCACAGGCCTATAAATGGAGGGTTTTCAGTTGTTTTTACGAAGAAACTTTATTTTTTCGGTATGGAAGGGTGGATCGGTGATTGTGTTTAGCCACACCCTGAGTGACAGATTTGACGAGGCCGTGCCATTACTGGCTTTGTTGAGTATTCAACGCTGTAGCGCACCATAGATGCAGACCCTTGATTTCTACGCATAGAGACCAAAACAGAGCAATTAACTACTATTAATGGGTATTTAAGGTGTATTTGATTTAATTTGTTTGCTTGATAGTCAAGATTGGAGATCATCCACCAAATTTTGACAGCAAACCAGTATGAGGTTGCCAATCTTCGGCCTGTAAGGAGAATGGGCGGGGAAGGTAAGGATTTCTCCTGCGGTAAGTGACGGCTCTTTGCGATTGAGCACTCCGCGCCCGTGGTCACCAGCGGGAAACCGTTGCGAGGTGTCTTCTGTCAGAGGAGAGGCCATTAGTAAAGGTTTTTAACTAACGTTAGTAAAGACTCTTAGCTAGCCATTAGTAAAGGTTCTTAGCCAACCATTAGCAAAGACTCTTAACCGTACTATATCACTTACTAGATCATCTCTAGATCACTACCTATATCAGTAAAGACATTAAGGTCAAAGTCTGGAATAGACATGCGTCTATTTTGTTGGTGGTGTTGATGTATGTAGACAGGCTTCGCCTGTTTACACATGTGTGGGAGACAAGCCGCGAGGCGCGTCAGTCAATGTGGATCGAGCACGGCGCAGAGGAGCTTTAAACGCGACGTAACTCCCCCCTTGGAGGGGCAGTGCTCCCCCTCAGACTTCACAGGAGGCTCACAGAGCGCATCAGACACGCTACACGGTATTTAAACGGTAGAGATAACCCATAGGTACTGCCTACGGCTTGGAATCGCTTAGAACGCGTCATGGGCGATTTGTGTAACCATCAATTATTTCCCACCTAAAATAAGAATGCAATATATATAATTAAATTCAGCACGAATTGCTAATGATATTGTATGTTGCTTTATGGAATTATGCGGCCCAGCCAAAATGTTGCTAGCACATTTTTATATGTGATGCAACAAAAAACTTGACAAAAAGTGTGATTTATGACATAATATATTCATACCTTGAGAAAAGGAAACATTAAAACAACATAGGAGATTAGATGACAAAACCAGTCCTGTTCGACTTTTCGAACGCTACCGCCTCAGAGATTGTCTCTGCAATCGACAACAAAATCACTTCGTTAGTAAATCTTCGCAGTTTCAGAACCCGCGTTGGCGGCTCCAAGAAAGCAGATAAACTATACCCGGCAACTCGTGAAGCTATGAATATCATCAAAAGTCTGCGCCAGCAGGCTAAGAATGCAAAAATCATCCGGGATATTCTTAAACCATACTCAGCAGAGTTGGCAAAAGGCCGTGATGTTATGGAAATCATTGAACCAGTGCTTTCTGCCTGGCGTGTCTATTACGCCTCTCATGGCATCGGTCTAATGAATGAGCAGATCCTTCTGCTTAAGATGATTGAATCTGGCGGTGAACTCGAAGGCATTATCGGAAAAGCCATTCCCGAACTGACCACAACCGAATAACCATTCTCTGCTTTACTCCGTTGGCAGCAACGCCACCAAACGAAATCGCCGTAAACACGGCTCCTTACCCCCTGATCGCCATCATGATCGCAGGGGCGTACCCGCATATCTGACGTACAGGAGAAAAGATGCATGAACATTTCATTCCCGGATGACACCTACCGCACATTGCTGAAAGAGGCGAACCACCGCGACATGCCAATGGCAAAATTATGTAGTGAACTGCTGCAAACAGCGGCAAAAATCATTGAAAAGAATAAAACAGATAACCAGCGAGGATACAATGACAACCGAGACAGTAGTAACTAATCAGCCAGACGAACAGGACGGCACTTTTGATCGCAATTACACCGAGGTTAAGCGCCTGAAAGTATTGATTGCCGACGATGGAACTAAAATCCCGTTCAGCGCGAACATGAAAGTAGTCTATGCATACCTCTACACCTTCCAGACGAACAAAGAGCGCAGAAACTACCCTGAGCCAATCCATCCCAATATGGAAATAATCGCATGGGAAAACGGCATTACGAAACCTACTGCGCAGAAAGCGGTAGATGATCTAATGCGAGCCGGGGTGTTGATAAAAGATCAAGTTCAGGTTGGCAGCGGGTTTAAGTCAAACAATTATGTTGTGCTGAAACCCTCTGAAGTAGTTGCGCGTGGTATTACCCCACCCCATCCAAATGCATCTAAATATTCAACTACCGGGGAGAGCGGTAAGAATGAACAAAAACCTTTCGTGGAGGAACCTGCCGCGCCTGCTGCTGGAAAATCAAACGGCGTACCTGTTGTGGATATTCCTGTCGATGCTGATGTACCTGCCAATGATGATGCGGTGAACGCTTCTACTCAGTACACCGATGAACAACTACGGACCAAGCTGAGAAAATGGCGCAACTGGGAACTTGATGACGAGGCACGGGCATTCTGTTTGTCATATGGTATAGAGGACAATACTGACAATATGAAGCTGTTCATCCAACGTTATCAGATGCCTATGCCGAAATCTGGACTTGTGCAAGATGATTTCTCAGAGGAACCTATACCATTCTGATTCTGGAGGATTGAATTGTGTGAGCAAGTAACTGGTGACAGCCAGACCGCTAACTGTTTTCAGACCGAACAAAACGATAACCTAAAACGTCTTTTCAAAAACCGTCGACGCGATGAATCAGTTGTTAAAACCGCAAAGACTCTTCTTGTGCACGGATATGCTCCCGGTAGAGTTGCCCTAATCCTCAGACTCGATCCTGAATTTGTTGGTGAATTAGCTAAGACCTGGAATCCACGTTTCCGAAGAGTGAAACATACCAGCCAGCACGCAACCGGGGTCACTGTACGTCAGTATTTCGAATCCGGCGCGATGCTCGAAAACATCTGTGTTGATCTGCAATTGCCGCTGTTTACAGTTGTGCGTTACCTGTCTAATGAAAGTATCCCACGCGCTGAGATTATGGCTCGTTTCCCGGAGGAAACTGATCCGTTGGTTATTGAGTACAGAAAAACTCTCAGCCGTCACGCACATCGCAAGCAGAAAGCGGGTTAACGGTTGCCGTTAATCGCCCTGCGATGAATTAGGCCGCTATAGCACCGAAGGTGTCTCGCATTTGCGAGAGTGCTTCGCACCATGACACTTAGCGGTGAATCATGGATTCATCACTAAGTGATCGGATTATTAACACGCAATACCCTATCTCGAATACCTACAGCTGATCCCCGTGTTGGCAATGGTCGCCCATCGCCATCGCCCATTGTCTGTTGTCCGGGATTGGCTTGTTTCATAATTTGCTTTGGAGACACCACCAATGACACTGGACAGTATTAAAAATGCTCTGTTTGCAGCGATTCACGGTATGACACCGGAAGAGTATACCCTACAGAAGGCGCGGGAAAACCTCGCAAGCGTCACCTCTGAATTTCTGAGGAAAAATCCTGAATATCTCCGAGGGAGATTTGCCGAAGGCAAACCCGATAACGGGTTGGAACAACTTAAAGCTCCTACAAACTCACCAGTTAATAAAGCGACTGATAAAAAAAGCAACAAAACAAAAATTATCAAGATGTTGGGGGCTGATGCTGGAGTTTTCAAACCTCATGATATCGATCCTGATGCGCTCGAAAGAGCAAAGGTCGCTTGTCGAAGACTGGTCGCTGATGATCCGGAACGTTACGGGCATATTATTAAACCACTGGGGGTGGAATGACTGCGAATAAGATTGTTACCAGCACCGTTAATGAAATCTCATGGGTTACAGACGAGGCATCATATCAAAAGGCCAAAAAGAAGATAATTTCTCTTAAGGCTGCTTATGAAAAGCCTGCTAAAGCGCTGGAGGCAGCGAAGAAACGTACTGCCCAGAGTGAAGGCAAGGCTGCTTTAGGAGCGGCTAAAGCCCATACAACAAGAATAAAGCAGCAACAGCGTCTGGTTGCAGAGCAACAAAAACAGGCACAAGTGCAGGCAAAAATTGCCAATCAGGAACTGGCCCACAATAAAAAAATGGCGGCATTGTCTGCGAAGAATGCAGCCCACCAGACGCTGACTCAGGATGAGGCCCGTGCACGTCAGGACCTCCGTCTGAGCCGTATCAGTGAGAGGATTCGGGCAGCGGCAGCCAGTCGTGCGGTAATGTACAACCCCAATATAGGAGGCGCAGCACCAGAGCCGGGATTAGCAACAGCACAGACAGCAGCCATGAACCGGGGCCATAAACGGATCTCCGATGATATTGTAGCCGCGAAACGCCTTATTGCTGTTGAAGAGAAACGCGAAGCGGCATTAAAGCGGGAGGTCGTTTATTACAATGCTCTTCGCAAATCGGCCTTAACCCTGGCTAATGTAAACGGGGCTGATATAGCAACACGGTATAAGGCGATCAGTGCTGCAAAAGAAGCTCTAAAAGCCCAGAAAGAAGAGCGCTACACGGTAGAAGAGACCCGCTTCGAAATGGCCCGTATAACCTCAGAATTACGCAAGCAGGCTCGACTGCAACAGCGTATCACCAAAGAACAGAAAGCCGCTGGCATTCGTGCTGGTCGTGTTCGTACTGAGGGGCTGACAGGGCGTGGTATTGGTGGTGGGATTGTTGCCGGAGGTGCAATAGGTGGAGCAACACTGATCGGCAGCATGGGGGTTGCCCGTGTTGGTCAGACGCTTCAGGGAAGCCTTGAGCGCTCTCGTGATATTAAAAAACTAGAGCAATATGGTCTGGGGCAATTAGAGTTCGCAGCTATCCAGGATTTAGCTATGAGCAGGGCGGGTTATTCGCTACGCGCTGATAAACTGGCTGATCTGAACAAGGATACGACAGAAAAAGCCGGAGAATTGCTGAATACCGGTTCTTTCAAACGCAACAAGAAGACAGGTGAAGTAACTTTCTCTGGCGGTGGTGAGTTTGCCGATATCATTAATAACGTGTTGAAATCCACTAACGGGAACCAGAAGGTAGCCCAGAAAGTGATTGGCGAGATTCAGACCATGAACTTTCCTGAATTCATACTGTACCTGAAACAGTTGCAGAAAACATTCAAATGGACTGATAACGCAGTTCGTCACCTCTCTGAGGCAGTTAATGATGGTTCGGTCTTCCTCGAAGTATTCAATGATGAAGGGCATGGGGTTATTGACCGCATGCGTCAACTGGCCTCTGAGGGTTGGACCTTGTCTGATGCACAGCAGTCCAATCTCGACAAACTGGCAGAATTAGGTGCTGAGTACAACCGAGTGCAAACCAGCCTCGCTGACCACTTCAGCGCCTCATTCGTTGAGGGGCTGGGACAATATGCTACCAATACGGACACTCTACGACAGAGCATGACGGGCCTTATCCCTATCGCTGACAATCTTGGACAGTCGTTAGGTGAGTTGACCACCAACATCTTAGCCTGGGCCAGCAGCATTGGTGAAGAGCTAAGGAAGGGGTCAACGTTACCGGATGCCGTTTACAACACCACAGTAGACGAGGGAGGCAATGCAGCCGCCGAGTGGGTAAAAGATAATCTGGGTTTCGACCCTCGCACCATAGGCCAGACCCTTAAGCAGATTTACCCGTGGCTTGACAGCTCTTCGCCTAACAATATTGGCACAGGCACTGCCTGGGACGGGTTAGCGTTGAATGTTCCAGGCCTGAACTATCAGGGCCAGCAATCGCAACCATTACTAAAACCGACATTCTCAATCCCCACAATTGCGGATACTGCAACACGCGGCCCGATTCCGGTTAGTGTTACGGGGACAGCAGACCTCAGCCTGCACCAGGATGTTGACATCAATATCAATGATGGGGCTGTGAAAGGTCTTATTGATGCAAAAATCCGAGAGAATAATGTTTATAACACAAACCTCATTCTCGGGGTTCCCAAATAACGTTGTCAGATTTAACGGCAACCATCTGATTTTCCGTCAATATCGCCAAGTCTTTGTTGCTAAAGGTGATTATTGATGGTAAAATAGTTACATGAGGAATTACTACTGCCAATTGTTTTCCCTCTCCTTGTTATATCAAAGCGGCTGCGTTCACCACGCGGCCCTTTTCTAAATACAGCCAATAATCCGCAACCTCTGGTCACTATGTGATGAATCCATGATTCACCGCCGGATGATCGACTCTCACGGGAAGGTTTTAGCCAGCCGCTGGTTGTATTGCAGAAAAGCAAGAAGTATCAGCATCCAGATTTCTCCGATCCCGGATCGGGGTTTGCCAAAGTCCCGTCCTCCTCGTCGGGCTGTCACGTTGGACACTAAACAACATCAGGTGGCAACGTTTTTGGGTCTCCTTGCCCATCTTTGGAGCGTTGCCACCTCCTCATTCCTGCCCGCAATTAGCGGGTGCTAAAACCTTATTCGAAAGGCTGGCCCTGTCGCCGTTTACGGCTCAAGCAGGCGCTGGCCTTTTGTTTACATAGCTATGTGAAATTTAACGGGAGTTAATTATATGAAAATGGGAACAACAGAACGTTCTTACAATTCGGTGATCGCGTATGCAGTCGATCCAAACTTTGACCGCAAGACAATTACTGTCGATTTGGCAGTAGAAGTTCAGCCGGGTAGCTGCATTACCAGTGCTGGGGCTGCATATGTCTCTGGGGATGATTGCCTGCTGGTTCTTAGCCACCACAGGGCGGCAGATGATGCTCATGTCATCGTTGCTGATCGCGGTGTGTACATCAAACAGGACACCATCATTGCTGTTATGGGTGCGACCGCTGGCGCTAATGCTGTTGCAGCACTAACTAAAACAGGCGCAATCCGTACCAGCGCACCGGACACAGAATAATAAGGAGAAAAACAAATGGGATTATCAACCAATTTCAGCTTTGCTGATTACACCAACACTTTTGTAAACGTGGAAGCAAAGAATACACTGCTCTCAACGCTTAACGTTTTCAGTGACCGCCAGACTTCCATGAGTCCAAAGGTGAGCCTTGATATCATTGATGAAGTTGCCCAGAAGGTGGCAAGCTCTGTCAATCGTTATGGTTCCGAGTGGTCAGCTATTCCCAAGCGTAGTGCCAGCAATCACCTGATTGAAGCGCCGCTTTATGCTTATCAGGACCGTATTACTGCTGCTGACGTGCAACCTTACCGAAAACCAGGTTCAAACCTGCAAATGTCTGTGATGGACGCTGTGACAGCCTCTGCTCTCGCAATGCATGATAAGTACATGCGTACCAGGGAAAAGATTTTCGCTGACGCACTTTTCCGAAATACTGTTGAAGCAACTTACACCCAGCAACCGATTATTTCGTGGGAAGATGAATTTGGTTACCAACAGGCGACCGGAACTATCAAAACCAACGTTAGCTCTGGTGACCCGCTTCGCAGCCTGGATGACGCTGTGACCGCTGCTAAAGTGCGGATGGGTGGTCTGGCTGGTCAGCTTGATGGTTTTATCCTGTTTGCTGGTAGCAATGTTTATCGTGGCATCAAATATCACCCTGATATCCGTCAGAATGTTCAATTTGGTGTGCTTGATCGCGATGTACTATTTAACAAAGAAGTGCTTCCGGCATTCTCAACATTCATCATCGAGAATGTTCGCGTAGTGGAAGTCACTGATCAGGCACTTTATGGAATTGGCCCGGATGAGTCCTTCCTGGTTCCACGTTTCAGCCGCCCACTGTCCTCTGAAATCGCATTACCTTTCGGTTATGTAGCAACAGCAACCAGCCGAAATCTTGATCTGGCCTTTGCTGATCCGGTTGATTTCCGTATCTGGAGTGTGCAGGACAAGTTTAAGAACGTTGAGCTATTCGCGGAAAGTTCAATTTTGCCTGTGGTGTACCGTCCAGACTTTGTGACCAAACTGACGAACGACGCAGTGTAAGACAGCGGATTTTGGGGCTGACCATTCTGCCCCACCGTGAAAAATAGCCCAACAGGGGCGAGGCAAAGAAGAGGAGATACACGGATACCCGTTACCGGGTTTGCCTGTGGCAAATCTCCAAAGGAGATATATATGAAATTAGCTTTGATCGGTACTGGCAATCTACCGCTGATGCAGTGGATTTTAGACGGTACGAATGATGACGCAATCATCAACATGTCAGCGCTGGCGCGTCGGCTTGGTTGTAGCCGCTCCAGCTTTCTTGACCGAATCAGCACACATGGTTTTGACAGTGCAGTGAAGCATTATCTGAACCTAAAAAGAAATAAGACGCTACAAGTATAAAAGCCGGGATTTCCCGGCTTTTTTCATTAACGCTTTTTGTTCGATTGAGAAACAACTGAACCAGCTAGCGTTTTGGTGGTCTCACTTGAGCGCGGATTTTTCAATGCCGCTGATGCTTTGGCTTCCATATCTGCACCAGTCTGGTTTTTTGTCCCTGCTTGGGACAGTACAGAACCCGCTAAACTTTTCTGAATCGCCGAGGCGTTTGGATTGTTAAGGATCTCTGCTGCCAGATGAGATACATCTTTAGACGACTGTTTACTATTAGCTGCCATTTAAACACCTATTCACAGTATGGATGATTGCATATATTGTATTTTATGCATCAATAAACACAATATGTAGTGTGTATGATAGAGGCGAAGCGGCAAGATAAGCAAGGTCAGAAAAATGTTTTTACTGGTTTTATGACCAGTGTCAATTGTTTGATTAACGACCATTTACGTAAGTCACTGGAAGCCGTTATAACGCTAAGGTAGTTACAAACTCGCTGTTATGGTGTTCACGGAGAAGCGAAATGGCAAATAACCTCTTTATCACTTACGACCTGATCAAGACAAAAGATTATCCGGCAGTGCATAAAGCCATCCAATCATTAGGTGGATGGGCAAAAGTTACTGAATCAAATTGGTATGTGAATTCAACCTATACCTCCTCACAAGCTATAGATATTGTGCGAAAAGCCATGGATGCGGACGATAAATTAATAGTGGTGGATGCAAGCAATAATGTCGCAAATTGGTACAACTTGTCACCAGAGGTCGCTAATTTTATTAAAGATCAATGGCGTAAGTGAGATAATGGGGGAGGAACTCCCCCAATACACTAAATGTCATAAGTAACTAATTCAACATACCTCGCTAACTCCTCCATGCCGCCGTATCTGGACTTCCAGTTGTAGTAGGTGGCTTCAGAGATACCGGCCTCCCGGCAGACATCTTTAA
Source organism: Citrobacter sp. Cpo069 (assembly GCF_030332785.1). NCBI lineage: Bacteria > Pseudomonadati > Pseudomonadota > Gammaproteobacteria > Enterobacterales > Enterobacteriaceae > Citrobacter > Citrobacter sp. Cpo069. The sequence goes on along the minus strand of NZ_JAOWHD010000062.1, from coordinate 91,514 downwards.
CGGTTCGTCCGGCTTCAACCGATTTAATTACGGCAATGATCTGATGCTCAGTAAAACGGGCTTTACGCATAGCGATCTCCTTTGTTGGCAGAGTGATTATGCCGGCGGATCTCTAAATGTGAATGGCACGATTATGCGGGATACTTACAATGCGAGGAGTCTTTCAGCCAGGATGATATCCGATTTTTGCAAGTCCACCATCGCAATGGTCTGAAGAATGACAACAGAAGCTCAAATCTTGCCGTGCTTTGTATTGCCTGTCATGCACAGCAACCTGAACATGGACATCTTAAAGTTCACCCGGATTACAAACTGTTTATGGCAAACTAAAAGCGCTGACCTGGTTAGAAGCAGGTATTCATGTCCGGTATGATGTATTGCCGTCACGAAAGTATGTGCAGCTAAAATCATCTGGGGGCACAAAAGGGGCATTTATCTAGATGGAAATAATAAATATGTATATTTTCGATGTATAAATTAATTATGTTTAACTCCTATTAACGCACCATCTCAAATTTTTCCAAGTTTACCGAAATCAACTCAAAGCCCGTACACTGCGGTTTGTAACTTGTATCTTATCTCCTCGAATGAAAAGACTCCATTAGGGGTTGTAGTATGTTGGCCAGGTAGAATATTGATATGAAGGAGAAAACGTTGCTACAGAAGATGTTACTACTGAATGGCCATCTGCTTCCCAATGCTTTATATATTTTGTGAGTAGAAACATTAACAGTTTTTTAATCTTATTAAGGTTGTATAAACATATAACTTATATAGATTTTCTATTATAGCTTTAACGGATTTCGAAAAGAACAGGGCTTTGAGTACATAGACGTCTGAGCGTATTATCTTTAGTTTGTTTTCAACTAAATGTTTATGAGGCGTAACTAATATGTTACGCCTCATTGGTTCATAGAAGTGGAAACGGTTTATCCTTTATGTCCACTTTCCATTTCTCTATTAAAAAATATTCTTATTCGCTATTTTTTCGTTTCCACTAGATTGATGTTCATCATCATTCACAGGCGTGGTTTCTTTTATCGATATATTAGATATGAAACCATCTACTCCAGGTGTAATGTTAAATACAACTTCAAAGTTATTAATCGGGGTGTTTGAGTTAAAGCACTGGTCATGGAAAATGACACCATCACCTGCATTTTTTATATCATTAGAAATGAATCTGTTAGTTCCATTGTTTGAAGTTACTTCTAAGTGAAAATTGCTGCTTATTGAACCATTGGCACTAATACAATATTCCCCTTTAGGAAGGTTGATGTATGGACCATATATTATCGTGGGTTCGCTTTTTTTAATTTTTATCATACCTGCTTTTAATGTTGCGCCCTTCATTTGCATTGAGTTTAATGGCAGCAAGTTAACCACAATATCTTCATCAAGATTCGATTTCACACCGTGACTGATTTGTAAGTCTTTAAGTTTAATGCTCTCTCCACTTTTAAATTTATAAATATGTCCAACGTTTGAATTATCACCAACCCATAAGCATAACATGTTGTTATTATCATTTTGATAATCCCTAAAATAATTACATTTGCTAATGTAGATTATGTTGTCACCTTCAGTAGTGCTTGAACTAAAGTCAGCAGAGAAATCTCCTATATATTTGACATTTCCTTCTTTAGATAGAAGTGTTTTCTTGTTGCTATTTATAGATATTCTATTCCCATATATGCTGTAGTAGTCCTTATCGAAATAAATAACATCATTATCTTTTTCAAACCAGAGGTCTTGAACTGATGATAAGACGCTGGACATCTCATCTTTGCTGAAGTTAACTAATCTGTTTTCACTGTTATTGAATAGACTTACACCATATCCTAATGTGTCATCTCCGCCAAGCAAATGAAGTAATGTGGCACCAATATCTACAGTTGAACCTAAGGTATCAATTTGCTCTGGGTTTAAATCAGGGCTAAAAAACATAACATTATTTTCTCTGCTTACTTTTTCTAAGTAAGAACTGATATCATTGGATATAAATGCTGTGTGATCAGACATAATAACCAAGATCGTATCTTTATAGTACTTGCTTTCCATTATCTTTTTTGCCAGTTTTGATATGAGATGATCATCACAATATACTGATTTAAGATAAGGATGTTTTAACGCCATCAGAGGGAAGTCTAAATTAGAACATGAGTTGGATAAAGAACCATCTGGACCATGGGTATCAAGAGTTAAACCTGAAAGCATAAAATGCTTACCTGATTCTGAAAGACTGATATATTTTTTAAAAAATTCGTCTAATAATATATCGTCTTTCACTCCCCAGCCTGACATATCATTAGATGTAAACTTATCATTAAAATAAGAATAGTCATATATATCAGCATAGCCATGACTTAGAAGAAAATCACTTTTTCCTCCAAATTTTGAATCAGCGCCACCCATATATACTACCTGGTACCCATTGTCCTTCAATAAATCACCAAGGCAATAAGCACCTGGAATAAAGTTCAATCCTGCAAAATCTTTTCCATGATCACTTTTTAAACCATTATCGTTAAATGAATAGTTTACAATGAGTGGTGTTCCACATTGTGAACTCACCATTCCTGCCACCGTCCAATTCCCTCCGGTAATAGTCTTTATATTAGAAAAGTCTACAGAATGTTCTCTAAGTTTATTGATATTGGGAGTCATACCTGGAAATGCGGAATCATTGGAATATGCTCTTTCAAAGCTTTCGATGTAAAGAAGGACAACGTTCTTTTTATTGTTGATTTCTTTATTAGCATGTTGGTAGTTATTTTCACTTTTTGTATGTAATATCTTATATGTGTTTTTTAAGTCACTCATTAATGGGTTGGAGACAATACATAGAAAGCACAGAATATATGTTGTGGCTGAGTTTATATTTCTTTTTATTTTACGTTGAATGTAAAATGCAACTCCCCATGTAGCCAGATATACTACTATGTAGGAAAAATAAGAGGAGAATTGCCCTAGACTTACACCGCTCATACTGGTCTTGAAAAAATAAATGGCAGAGAAGCCAAAACCATCACCAGATATAGCATTGCATATAAACCAAAATAAAAGGAGAGTCGAGGCAATAAATGAAAATATCGTTGCTTTAACATCTCTTGTCAGGAAGATGGAAAATAATATGGATGATATTGCGCACATTAAACTAAAAATAAACATATATACTCTGTTGTAAAATTATAGAAAATGTATCTTATGATTATACAGTATTGCGTAAAGCAACTCATCACAAAAAGCGTAACTTGCTCGAAAAAGGATGTGGTTTGTGATGTTTACAACCTATTGGGAGTTATTCTAATTAGAAAGAGCCTAAAGATTCCAGCAATATCCTCCCACTATGCAGCGCATAGCGCTTGCTGATAACGAGCAGCTATCACTGTCTCCGCCGCGGGAATCCATCAGAATTCGAAAGAGTGTCGATAAATGGGTCGCAGGCTCATGATTGCGAAATACGGGACTGGATAGTTCAACGCAGCCTGAGCGACTTTCTGTCAAAACATACATCGCTCCAGACAAAACGGTGGGGTCGAAATAAAGCATTCGCCCCGGCCTGCTTTCTGTTCCCAAAGGGGAACCATTATGGACTTCACCAGGATTAACGGTAATGGCATTCCCCACATCCCCTTCAACCCTACCGCACCCACTCATAGACACCTGAGCACCACGATCGATTAAGCCAATGCCGAACTAATCATGAGTATGACGCCCAAACCGGAAGGATGTATCGGCAGATACTGCATGGACACCTGTCATCCCACATCGAAGGTGGCGAAACGTTCTTTCTGCATCGACTAAAGGTCGGGGTGATGGGTTATCGATACATCCTCTGAGTATATCTACTCAGAGGCTTATTGTGCACAGAAAACCCCCAGCTAGGCTGGGGGTTCCGGAAAGCTTTCAGCTTTGGGCCAGTTATTAAAACCCCTTTTGATTTGTTAAAACACCTTGCGGTCTGGCAACTGCAAGGGTTAAACAAGAAATCAAAAGGGGGTCCCAATGGGGGACGAAAAGAGCTTAGCGCACACCCGATGGAACTGTAAATATCACATAGTTTTTGCGCCCAAATACCGAAGACAAGCATTCTACGGGGAGAAACGTAGGGCGATAGGCAGCATCTTAAGAAAGCTGTGTGAGTGGAAAAACGTGCGGATCCTGGAAGCGGAATGCTGTGCAGATCATATCCATATGCTTGTGGAAATCCCGCCCAAAATGAGCGTATCCGGTTTTATGGGTTATCTGAAAGGTAAAAGCAGTCTGATGTTGTATGAGCAGTTTGGTGATATGAAGTTTAAATACAGGAACAGGGAGTTCTGGTGTCGTGGGTATTACGTAGATACGGTGGGTAAGAACACAGCAAGGATACAGGAATACATAAAGCACCAGCTTGCAGAGGATAAAATGGGCGAGCAGTTATCGATCCCTTATCCGGGTAGCCCGTTTACGGGCCGTAAGTAACGAAGTCTGATGCAAATGTCAGATCGTATGCGCCTGTTAGGGCGCGGCTGGTAACAGAGCCTTATAGGCGCATCAGAAAAACCTCCGGCTATGCCGGAGGATATTTATT